>CAJWPV010000304.1 GCA_913045395.1 uncultured Verrucomicrobiota bacterium
GCTCTGCTTGGCCAAGCCGAAGTTGGCGTGGGCAGTGAGGTCCTGCTCGCCGGGGTCGGTCAAAACATCATCGACGAGTTTTTGGCACCGGTAGCCGCGTACCGTTCCATCCGGCTGATTTGCGGCAGGCCAATCGTCCGGGCCGTGGCCGTAGTCAAGCGCGATCAATTTCCCGACAGCCAACTGGTCGGCGGCAGCGCGCCACCACGCGTTGGCTTGCGGCGACAACTCGGTGGTGTACTGATCCGGCAACACGTCGAGTAATGCACTTGGCCAGGCGGGGAGCAAAGACCGCCAAGCCGCTCCGCCGCCAACGATCGGCTCCCAGCAGAATGCGCCGTCGCGCCAGTCGACCGCCCACTCGAACCAGCCGCGCTCGGCCTTGCTCCAGCCGATGCGATTCACTGGAAATGCATCAAGCAACTCGTTGCAGAAGATGATGCCGCGAATCTCCGGCGCGCCTGCCAACGAGTCTCGCCACTCGAGCTGCGCGTCGAACTTGGCTAAGCGCTTGGCCTGCCAGCTCTGCCGCTTGGCAGACGGCTCGGCGATCACATACCTCAACCGCGCGAACAGTGGCTCATCGTTCGCGGCCAGCCATTCCAGGATGTCGCCCGCCAACGTGCCGTCATGCGCGCCGGCCTCAACGACTTGCACCGGCCCGTCGATCGCCTCGAGCCACTTGGCAAAGCGGTACGCAAGCAGTTGGCCAAACGCCGCACCGACACTCACGCTCGTGACGAAGTCGCCCTGGCGGCCGACTTGGCCAGCCTCTTTTTCGTAATAACCGAACTCAGGATGATACAGCGCCAACTCCATGAACCGCGCGAACGGCATAGGACCGTCGTCGTCAATTTCAGCACGGATCATCCCGGCGAGTGGGTTCGCTCCTTGCGGCATGGCGCACATTCTGACTAAAAGAGGCGCGGGAGCAACCCGTTCCCCCGTCATGGAGAATAATCAATTGACGCCCAAGCCGGCAAAGTTGGCACGGCTGGACTTGGCACTGGTCGAGCGCGGGCTGTGCGAGAGCCGCGAGAAGGCCAAGCGTGCCGTGATGGCCGGGCAAGCGCTGGTCAACGGCCAGCGAGCAGCCAAGGCTAGCGACAAGGTAAAACCAAGCGATGAGGTGACACTCGCGGCAACGGACAAGTTCGTGAGCCGGGGCGGCCACAAACTCGAGCACGCGCTCGAGACATTCGGCGTCGAGGCCGCCGGGCTACGGGCGATCGATCTTGGCGCCTCAACCGGCGGTTTCACCGATTGTCTACTGCAACATGGCGCGGCCACGGTGGCAGCGGTGGATGTCGGCCAGGGGCAGCTCGCGTGGGCGCTGCGCAACGACGAGCGCGTGCATGTGATGGAGCGAACGAACGCACGATACCTCACGCCGGCAAGTTTTCCCCAGCCATTCGAGCCGTTCGACCTGGCGGTGGTTGATTGTTCCTTTATTTCGCTTCGACAGATTCTGCCCGCAACCGTAGATTTGCTGCCGCCCGGCGGACAGGTGGTCGTGCTGGTGAAGCCGCAATTCGAGGCCGGCAAGGCGGAAGCGGACAAAGGCCAGGGCGTAATCCGCGACCCGCAGGTGCACCGCCGTGTGCTTGATGAGTTGCACGCGTTCGTGAATGACGAGTCGCCGCTGGAATGGGTTGCCGAGATCGAGTCACCGTTAACTGGCCCGGCCGGCAACAGAGAATTTCTTGTCCTACTGAACAGGTGAACAAGCCAGTCAAAAAAATCGCCCTTGTGGCCAATTCTGACAAACCGGCCGCCCGGCGAATTGTACAGCGCGCTCTCAAACTGGCGGCGGCGGCTGGGATGAGGCCGCTCACCGATGAAACCACAGCGCGCCTGGCCAGGCTAAAGCTGCCAACGCAGCCCAGCCCCGGCGCGCTAAGCCGCTCGGCAGACCTGATCATGGTGTTTGGCGGCGACGGCACGATGCTGCATTGGGCGCGGGACACCGCAGGTTCCGGCACACCGATCTTCGGCGTGAACATCGGCGGCATGGGCTTTCTCACCTCGGCTTCCAGCAAGGACCTGGCCAAGGCGATCAAGGTGATCGCCGCGGGCCGGTTTTCCATTGAGTCGCGCACACTGCTCTCGGCCGTGGGGGAAGCAAACGGCCAGTCGTTCCGGCTCAACGCGATGAATGACATCGTCATCAGTCGCGGTGCGGTGCCCCGAATGATTCGTGTCGAGGTGAAGGTCGATGGTGAAGTGCTGACGACATACCGCTGCGACGGCCTAGTGATAAGCACGTCGAGCGGCTCGACCGCCTACTCGCTGTCAGCCGGCGGGGCGATCGTCGCACCGAATGCCGGCGTGTTCGCGATTACGCCCATTTGCCCTCATACCCTGTCTAACCGCGCGGTCATCGTCAGTCAGCAATCAACTGTCGAGGTGCGAATGCTCGATCAACGACGTGAAGCCACCCTGTCAGCCGATGGCTGGGATGTCGTGGGGCTCGACGCCGACAGCCCGGTGACAATTAACCGCAGCCGCCGCACGGTGAAGCTGGCGCGGTTGCCGGAGACTTCGTTTTTCCAGACCCTGAGGCAGAAGCTGCAGTGGATGGGGTCGCACGCCTGAAGCCATGGTTCGACTGAAAGACATAGCCCGCGAAGCTGGTGTTTCGGTGATGACTGTCTCCAAGGCGTTGCGCGATGCTCCGGACATCGCCACCAAGACCAAGCTGCGCATCGGCGACTTGGCCAAGCGCATGGGCTATACACCGAACCTCGGCGCGCGCAGTTTGCGCAATCAAAAAACCAGGCTGCTGGGGCTGGTGATCCCGGCCACCACCGACCCGATCTTTGCGCGCATCGTGATGGCCATCGATCAACGCGCGCTCGAGCACGGCTATGAACTGGTGCTTGCCCATTCGTGGAACCAAACCGAGCGTGAGGAAACAATTTTGCGCAATCTCCTCTCGCGCCGCGTCGATGGCATTTTCCTTTCACCCGTCTACCGCAACGACCCGGACGTACCGGCCTATCGGGAACTGAGGCAGCGG
>CAJWPV010000305.1 GCA_913045395.1 uncultured Verrucomicrobiota bacterium
TCGTAAACCTGATAGGCCGTGCCTAGTGCCATGCCATACTCACGCATCGCCCGCGTCTCCTGCGGATCACCGCCGGCGAGCGAGCCGCCCAGTTCGCAGGCAAGTGCAAACAGCTCGCCGGTTTTCATTCGGAGTATTTTAAAATACTCCGCCTGGTCAAGCGTGAGGTTGCCCTGATGGTTGTTCTGAAGAATCTCCCCGGAGCAGACCGTGCGTGTGGCAGTGGAGACGGCGCGGCAGACATCCGTGGTCGGGAACTCCGCAGCTAGTCTCAACGCATTCGCGAACAGGCAGTCGCCGACGAGTACCGCCGTGGTGTTGTCCCACTTGTTGGCGAGCGTCGGGCGGCTGCGCCGCAACTCGGCACCGTCCATGATGTCGTCGTGCAGCAGTGTGGCTAGGTGCACCATCTCGATGATGACCGCAGCCTTGGCAGCGGAGTCGTTCCAGCCGCCTACGCAGTTCGCGGCAAGGCCGGTCAGCGCTGCGCGAAGCTGTTTTCCATGGTTGGCCAAGGCGTACTTCGCGTACGGCGCGATCTCGGGATCGAACGCCTCGACCTGCCCGGCCAACTGCTGCTGCACCCGGTCGAGGAACGGCGCAACCGATTGGGCGATCTCCGGCCAGTCGGCGATGCTCTCCCGGGAAAGGGGCGCTTCCCGAAGAGGGGACGTTTGGGTTTCAGCAGCAAACATGCCGCGAAAAAAATACCAATTGGCCGGGGCCAAGTCAATCGCCGCTCGCTTGTGCAAGCCGGCGGTAGTGTCGGATTTCAAAGTCAACCGACTGGCGAAGCATCTCCCCCGCATCGAACATCGGCTCGAACTCCGGGAAAAAAGCGTCACCCTCGACCTCGCGCTTCACCAACGTGAGGAACAGGTCAGAACATTGCCCAAGCGCCTGGGCGTAAACCTCTGCGCCGCCGCAGATGAAAATTGTCCGGCCGCCGAAATCGTTCTCCTGGTCAAGCGCGTCGAGATCGCCGATCGTGCGCACGCCGGGGATCGGTTCGGCACTGCGAGTGAGCACGATCATCTCGCGGCCCGGCAGCGGGCGGCCGATCGACTCGAACGTCTTGCGCCCCATCACCAGCACGTGCCCCATCGTCGTTTGCTTGAACCACTCGAAGTCCTTCGGCAGATACCAAGGGATCGTGTTGGCGCTGCCGATTACCCGGTTCAGTGACATGGCAGCGATGGCCTTGAAGGGCAGGGCGGGCATCATTCAGACCGCGATCGGCGCCTTGATCGATGGATGCGGATCGTAGTGTTGCAGGTCGAAGTCGTCGTAACCAAATGCGTGAATGTCGTCCACGCCCCGGTTGATGACCATGCGGGGCAGGGACCTTGGCTCGCGCTCGAGTTGTCGCCTGGCCTGTTCAAGATGGTTCGAATACAGGTGCAGATCGCCGAACGTGTGAATGAACTCGCCCGGCTTCAGGCCGCACACCTGCGCCACCATCAGCAGTAGCAGCGAGTATGACGCGATGTTGAACGGCACACCGAGAAACAGGTCGGCGCTGCGCTGGTAGAGCTGGCAGCTCAGTTCCCCGTCGCACACGTTGAACTGTACCAGCGCGTGGCACGGCGTGAGCGCCATCTGGTCCAGTTCACCGGCGTTCCAGGCGCTGATGATGTGGCGTCGGCTGTCCGGGTTGTTTTTCAATCCGTCAATGAGCCGGTCGACCTGATTCACCGAGCCGCCGTCCGGTGTGCGCCAGTCGCACCACTGTGCCCCATACACCCGGCCTAGATCGCCATTCTCGTCCGCCCACTCGTCCCAGATCGTCACCCCGTTGTTGTTGAGATACCGGATGTTCGTGTCGCCCCTTAGGAACCAGAGCAGTTCGTGGATGATCGATCGCAAATGCAGCTTCTTCGTCGTGAGTACCGGGAAGGTTTCGCCGACCGGAAACCGAGCCTGTGCCCCGAACACTGATAGCGTTCCCGTGCCGGTGCGGTCGTCCTTGGCCCTGCCCTCATTCAAAACCAGCCGCAAAAGATCAAGATACTGAACCATGCCTGCACCGAAAACTAAACACATCCCTGCCCACGGTCGAGCGGGGAGCGCGCGTTATTTGAAATTGAGCGTGCCGAGCACGGTGCGGGCGGCGCGGGCGGCGGCTCCGCTTTCGCCGAGTTGGGCGGCGACGAGGTCGAGGCCATCGAGGATGCGGGTGCGTTGGCTCTTGTCTCGCAGCAGCAGCAAGCTGGCCTCGGCGAGGTTGTCGGCGTTGGCGGCCGACTGGATGAACTCGGGGAAGAGTTCCTCCCCGGCGAGCAGGTTGGGCATGGCGAGGTACGGCACTTTCACTAACCTCCGCCCAAGCGCGTGGGTTAGCGGGCTGGTTTTGTATAGCACAACGGTGGGCACACGGAACCAGGCGCACTCCATCGTGATCGTGCCGGACGAGGCGATGGCGAGGCTCGCCTGGCCAAGCGCCTTGGCCAAGCCGCCAACCTGCAGGTCGATCTTGATGTCGGTGGGGATGTGCCGCCTGGCCAGCTCGAGCATCTCGTCGCTGGGCAGCACCATGCGTAAGTGTGTCTTGATTTTTTCAGAAAAGATCACTGCGGCCTCGAGCATCACGGGCAGGTGCTTGTCGATCTCTCGTCGCCGGCTGCCGGGGAGCAGCAGCACCGTTGGTTCCTCGGTGAACAGGTCCGGGTCGAGCGGTACTGACTTCCCGTCCGGCTTGGCCAAGGGGAAACGGTCGACGAGTGGGTGGCCGACGAATTGGACCGGGAACTCGGGCACGCGTTCGGCGTACCACTCCTTCTCGAACGGGAAAATGGAAAGCATCAGGTCGATGTCCCTGGCGATGGCGTGCACGCGGCCCTCCCTCCACGCCCAAAGTTGCGGCGACACGTAGCAGATGATTTTCGGCTGCCAATCCCGGAACGCGCCGCCGCCGCTGGTCTGGTAGTTGCGGATGGCCCCGGCGAAACGCAGGTTAAAGCCGGGATAGTCGATCAGCACAATGGCGTCCGGCTCGCGGCGGGTGGCGAGGTCGAGC
>CAJWPV010000306.1 GCA_913045395.1 uncultured Verrucomicrobiota bacterium
GCTTAACGGCGGGTTTTTTTTATGCTAACCCTTTGTCGTGTCCGTGGCCGACTTGATTTCTGATTTCATTGTTCTTAATCAACACGACAATGTCGCCACTGCACGACGGACTTTAAAGAGCGGCACTTCGGCGGCTGCGGGTGAGAGTGGGTTGGTGTTGAGGCAAACCATTCCAGGAGGGCACAAGGTTGCCTTGGTCTCGATCAACGCAGGCGATCAGTTGGTGAAGTATGGCCAGATCATCGGCTTTGCGAAGACTGGAATTGAGCCTGGGGACTGGGTACACACCCACAATGTCGAATTGCGGACGATTGGCAGGGACTATCGTTTTTGCGATGAGATAACCGAACTACCTGCGCTGGATGGAGATGAGGATACTTTTCTTGGCTTCGCCCGGCCCGGTGGCAAAGCTGGAACTCGCAATTATATCGGCGTTATTTCGAGTGTGAACTGCTCCGCATCAGTTTCTCGGTATGTGGCTGACCGCTTCCGATCCAGTGACTTCAAGGGCGATTTCCCCAATGTTGATGGCGTGGTTGCATTTACGCACAAGGGAGGGTGCAGTTACGATCCGAACCACGGCCACGAGATCTTGCAGCGAGTCATAGCGGGAATGGCACGTCATCCGAACATCGGCGGTTATGTGTTGGTCGGGCTGGGCTGCGAGGTCAATCAGGTTCCCGGTTTGGTCGATAAATATCATCTCGACCGGTTGCAGGATGGCGAACAGGCTCCCACCTTCCTGACCATTCAACAGAGCGGTGGCGTCCGAAAAACCGTCGAGTCAGCTGTCAAGGCGGTTGAGAGAATGCTGCCTGATGTCAACGTACTGCAGCGGACGACACAACCGGTTTCCAAACTCGCCTTGGCGATGAACTGCGGCGGCTCGGATGCTAACAGCGGCATCTCCGCAAACCCCGCGCTGGGTGTCGCCTCCGATCAACTCGTGCGTCAGGGTGCTGCGTCCGTCTTTGGCGAGACCACTGAGATTTACGGAGCGGAACATCTGCTCACCCGCCGTGCGGTGACACGCGAAGTCGGCGAGAAACTCGTCTCGCAGACTCGCTGGTGGGAACAGCATACAGCGATGTTCGGCTCAACCATTGACAACAATCCCTCGCCGGGAAACAAGGACGGGGGTCTCACCACGATTTTTGAGAAGAGCCTCGGCGCAGTGGCCAAGGCGGGTCAGGCACCGTTGTCCGCCGTTTACGAATACGCCGAGCAAATCGAGGTCAAGGGTTTGTGTTTCATGGACACACCTGGCAACGACCCGGTGAGCATGACCGGCTTGGTGAGCGGCGGCTGCAACGTCGGCGTGTTCACCACCGGCCGCGGCAGCGTCTACGGCTGCAAGCCGTCGCCGTGTATCAAGGTCGCCACCAACACCCCGATGTACAACTGGATGGAGGAGGACATGGATATCAACGCCGGCACGATTCTCGATGGCACCGAGACGGTCGAGCAGGTAGGCCGGCGGATTTACGGCAAGATCCTCGCCGTGGCAGGCGGCGAAAAAACCAAGAGCGAACTGGCCGGGATGGGCGACGAGGAGTTCGCTCCGTGGATGCTTGGCCCGACCCTGTAGCCCAATGGATATCGTCAATCTTAACCAGGCGGAATCATTTCGAACCAAGGACGGCTCGGAGATTCGCGAGTTGCTGGCGCACCGTAACTCCGCCATTCGCAACCAAAGCCTGGCCGAGGCTCGCATCCCGGTCGGCGGCGCGACGATGGAGCATTACCATCCCAAGGCGGAGGAGATTTACTATATCACTCACGGCTGCGGGCGGATAAAGCTTGGCCAAGCGGAGCGGGAAGTGCGGGCCGGTGATGCCATCGCGATTCCGCCCGGCCAAGCGCACAAACTCTGGAACACCGGCGACGAGCCGTTGCGCCTGCTGTGCTGCTGCGCGCCGGGCTACGAGCACGACGACACTGTTCTCATTGAGGTGGGCGAAGCGTGATATTGCGCCGGCTTGGATTTGGACGCAAAGTGCGCTTGGCCAAGGCCAAGGTGATGTACCAACCCACGACAGTCCGACTGTTCATCAAGCCGTTCTGCGGTTGGTGCGCCGAGGCATTGGAGTGGCTGGACCGGAACAAGATAAAATACAACACGCTCGACGTGACGTCCGACCGCGTTGCTTGGGATGAGATGGTGCGGTTGAGCGGCCAGAGCTGCGCCCCAGTGATCGAGGTCGACGGAGAGATGCTGGCCGACTTCGGGGCTTCCGAGCTGGCCCGGTTTTGGGGGGAACTCGGTTGACGATTCAGTAAGGCATGCCTAACGCGACCACCATCGAGCAACGCAAACGAATTCCTGAATGGCTTCGACTGAAGCTGCCGATCAGCAACGCCTTCACGCGCACGCGCAGTTTACTTGACGAGTTGAACCTGCACACGGTTTGCGAGAGTGCCAAGTGTCCGAACCACTGGGAGTGCTGGAGTAAAGGTACGGCGACGTTCATGATTGCCGGTGACCGCTGCACGCGTACCTGTGGTTTTTGTGCGGTGAACACCGCCAAGCCGCTGCCGCTTGAGGGCGACGAACCGGATCGGGTCGCTGAGGCGACGTTTCGGATGAAACTCGGGCACGTGGTGATCACTGCCGTTGCCCGAGACGACCTCGCCGACGGAGGCGCCAATCATTTTCGCGAGACGATCAAGGCGGTGCGCCGCCGGAATCCTGGTATAGTCATTGAGGTACTCGTGCCGGACTTTCTCGACAAGGACGATTCGCTGCAAATGGTACTCGATGCCGGCCCGGAGATTTTCAACCACAACCTCGAGACGGTGCGCCGGTTGACGCCGACCGTGCGTTCGCGGGCCGAGTACGACCGGTCGCTCACGGTGCTGCGCAAGGCCAAGGAGCGGAGCGGCGACACGAGTTACACCAAGTCCGGTTTGATGCTTGGCCTCGGCGAGACGGAGTCGGAACGGTTCGAGGCGATGGTCGACCTGCGCCTGGCCAAGTGCGACATCCTCACGCTGGGCCAATACTTGCAGCC
>CAJWPV010000307.1 GCA_913045395.1 uncultured Verrucomicrobiota bacterium
AAGACCTATTACTTAGCGATTTCGATCAGCTCGATTTCGTAGCCCTCGGGGGCGTCGATGAAAGCGAAGCCACCGCCGGTCTCCTTCATCGTCGGGCCGTCGGAGTACTCCATGCCTAGCAAGGCCAGGTGCTTGCCGAATTCTTCTAAGCTATCGACCTCGAAGGCCAGGTGCGTGAGATCCTCCTGCACCTCCACCGGGCCGCTCGAGGGGTAATGACAAATCTCAATGGTCTCCTCGCTCTCAGGCGCCTTAAGGAAGGCCAACTCGGAGCCGCGCGGTGACTTGTGCCGACGCACCTCCTCGAGTCCAAGGGCGTCTTTGTAAAAAGTGAGGGTCTTCTCAAGATCGTTCACTCGGTAGCGCGTGTGCAACAGTTTTTTTGCTAATGCCATGACACGGCTCACCGTATCAAGCCGACTGCGCCGAGCCAAGCGCGGGCCAGCTTGTCATCTGGGCTGGCCGAGGGTAGGTTCACCCGCATGCACCACCAATGGTTTTGTCCCGCGATCGCCGCCGCCTTTTTTGCGCTTGGCCATTGCTCCCTCGCGCTTGGCCAAGCGGCCACCAACGCCAAGGGTGTCCGAGCTGACCCAGAGAACCCGCGCTACACGCACCGCGCGCAGCATAGCCGCGACGGCATTGGCAAATTCTACATGGGCCGCGAGATCGCCCACGTGATGGGGCACCTCGGTGCTGGCTGGCTCGAGCGCCCGTCGCGCGAGGTCGAGGAGAAACCGCAGACACTCATCAGGTCGCTCAAACTTAAGCAGGGTGACAACGTGGCAGATATCGGCGTCGGCACAGGATACTTCGCGCGACGCATCGCTCGAGTCATCGGCCCTAAGGGCACAGTGTACGGGGTCGATATCCAGCCAGAGATGCTTGAGTTACTCGCGCAGAACCTCGGGAAGCTCGGAATAAAAAATGTAAAAGGCGTGCTCGGCACGATCAAAAACCCCAACCTGCCCGCGAACACCATCGACCTCGCGTTGATGGTCGACGTGTACCACGAGTTTTCGCATCCATACGAGATGCTGCAGAACATCTGCCACGCTCTGAAGCCGGGCGGGCGGATCGCGTTCGTCGAGTACCGGATGGAGGATCCCAACGTGCCGATCAAGCTCCTGCACAAGATGTCGCAATTGCAGGTGATGAAGGAGGCCACACCGCACCCGCTCGAGTGGGCGGAGACGATTTCCGTGCTCCCCCGTCAACACGTCATCGTCTTCAAGAAAATTGCCCCGGAGCCGAAGGTGCAATAGTGGTAGAATTAAAGGCAGAGGATACGTTGTTCTGTTTTCACTACCTCTCCCGCTTGGCCAAGCGTAGCCAATAAGCCGGAAACCGTTTGCTGCTGACCGGGCAAAACCAAGCCGGGAGCGATCTCGGCGAGTGGAGCCAGGACGAACGAGCGCTTGTGAGCTTGCGGATGGGGTAAAACCAGGGTTGGCATGTTGCGTGTCTCTGTGCCAAAGGCAATCAGGTCGAGGTCGATCACGCGCGGCGCGTTGGCCAAGCCGGAGCGGGTGCGGCCCAGTTTGCTCTCTAGCGCCAATAGATTATCGAGCAGCGACTCCGGCGTGGTCACAGGTTTTGGCCGCAGGCCAAGCGCGGCGTTTAGGAACGGCGGTGAACCGGGTGGACAATCGACCGGCACAGTCCGCCAAAGCGACGAACCAATCGCCAAACCAGGCGACCAGCCGGCGATCTCGCCGGCGGCATCGCTCAATGTCGCGGCGGCATCGCCGAGGTTTGCACCCAGCGCCACATAGGCCATCAGCGGTTCGTCGCTCACGCGCTTGGTTTTGCCGTGCCCCATCCACCGGCGCAACCCGAATCCGACACGAGCGTTGACACTTGGCCCCGACCGCATAGCGTCTTGCGCCGTGAGTGTGCGGGTAAAAATTTGCGGCATCACGTCGATCGACGATGCGCAGGCCGCGGTTGAGGCCGGTGCGGATGCGCTGGGATTCATGTTTTACGAGCCCAGTCCGCGTTACCTCACTCCGGAAGAAGCTGGTGCAATCATCCGTGAACTGCCCGCTCACGTGGCCAGGGTCGGCGTGTTCGTCGATGCCAATGAGGCGACCATCCGCAACACCGCCACCACGGCCGGGCTGGACACGCTGCAATTCCACGGCAACGAGTCACCGGACTTTTGCACGCAGTTCAAGCTGCGAACGATCAAGGCGTTTCGAGTGAAAGAGGGTGAGTCGCTTGGCCAGTTGGCCGGCTACGGGACCGATGCGTGGCTGCTGGACAGTTATGTGCAAGGCGTGCCCGGTGGCACCGGCGAACGGTTCAACTGGGACTTGGCCGTGGAGGCCAAGCGGCTTGGCTGCCCGATCCTGCTCGCAGGCGGGTTGACGCCGGACAACGCCGGCGAAGCGGTTGACCAAGTGGCGCCGTTCGGGCTCGATGTGTCGAGCGGCGTCGAGGCGGCTCCCGGCCGGAAGGATGCCGCAAAAATGGCAACACTCATCGCCAGCGCAAAAGGCAGTTCTACCGCCGATGGGCTCTGGAGCGGATGTTGAGTTTTTACAGCGATCTAGTAACTTCGCGCTGTCTCGGCGCGTAGCACATGGCGGCTTGTCCCCCCGGGGCACTCCATCAATAACCATGAACCTGATCTACTTCAAGACAACGACCACTGGCCTGGCCGTACTCATGTTGTGCACCGCAGTTTCCGCCGCGGACAAAGAACTCACGCTCGACGAGTTGTTCCCGACCGACCGCGTGCTCGACGTACAAATCACCGTTGCCGGGAAGGACTGGGACAAGATTCGCCACCAGTCGCGCGACTTCGTCTCGGCGTTGCACGAGAAGCGAAAGACGGAACCGATCGACGGCCCGTACGACTACGTCAACGCCGACATAACGATCGACGGCGTGAAATTTGAAAAGGTCGGGCTCCGTAAAAAGGGATTCATCGGCTCGCAGAGTAGCAGCCGGCCGTCGCTCAAGATCAAGCTGAACCACACCGACAAGGAAAGGAGCAT
>CAJWPV010000308.1 GCA_913045395.1 uncultured Verrucomicrobiota bacterium
TCACGGTTTGGTTTCTCGGCGCGCAACACGCTGGGCATCGCGCAATCGCTGTACGAACGGCACAAGGTACTGACCTATCCGCGAACCGACTCGCGTTATTTGCCGGAGGATTACACCGGCACGGTGAAGCAAACGCTCGAGTCGCTTGGCCAAGCACGCTACGGCAGCCTCGCCAGCGACGTGCTGAAAAACGACTGGGTGCACGGCGGCAACAAGAAGGTGTTCAACCAGGCCAAGATCTCCGATCACTTCGCCATCATCCCCACACTCAAGCCGGCCCCGGCAACGCTCAAGGAGCAGGAGCAGAAGATTTATGACCTCGTGACCAAGCGGTTCATCGCCGTTTTTTATCCGTCGGCGGAATTCCTAGTCACGACCCGCATCACCCGCGTGCAAGGCGAGCCGTTCAAGACCGAAGGCAAGGTACTCGTGAAGCCGGGCTGGCTCACGGTCTACGGACGCGACCTGGCCAAGGAAGACGCCGGACACCTGGTGCCGGTCGAGGCTGCCGAGTCGGTGCATGCAAGTGAGGTGAACGTCGAGGCGAAGGCCACCCGGCCACCAGCACGCTACTCGGAGGCCACGCTGCTCGGCGCGATGGAACACGCCGGCAAGCGCGTGGATGACGAGGAACTGCGCGAAGCGATGCGCGACAAGGGGCTCGGCACCCCGGCAACCCGTGCCTCGATCATCGAGGAGTTGATCCGCCACAAATACATGGTGCGCGAGCAAAAGGAACTGGTGCCTACCGCGCACGCCTTCTCGCTGATCACGCTGCTCACGGCGCTCAAGGTGGACGCACTCACCAAACCGGAGTTGACCGGCGAGTGGGAATTCAAGCTCAAGGAGATTGAGCGACGAAACTTCGACCGCGAGTCTTTCATGAATGAGATTCGCTCGATGACCGAGAAACTTGTCGACACTACCAAGACGTTCGACGGCGATACCGTTCCCGGCGACTACGGCACGCTGAAGACGCCCTGCCCTAAGTGCGGCGGCTTGGTCCGCGAGACGTACAAGCGGTTCCACTGCGAGGCCGACCGGTGCGAATTCAGTTTTTGGAAGACGATGGGCGGGCGCCAGTTCGAACTGCCCGAGGCGGACGAGTTGGTGGCCAACGGCCGCATCGGGCCGCTGGACGGTTTTCGCAGCAAGATGGGCCGCGCCTTCTCGGCGGAGCTCAAGCTGACTGACGAACACAAGGTGGAGTTTGACTTCGGCAACGACGAAGAGGAAGAGGAGGCCGACTTCAGCGGACAGGATCCGGTTGGCACCTGCCCCAAGTGCAAAGCCCCAGTCTACGAGCACGGCAAAGCCTATGTCTGCGAACTAAACACCGGCAAGGCGCGGCAGTGCAAGTTTCGCACCGGGAAGACGATCCTCAAGCGCGATATCGAAAAGCAACAGGTCGCCAAGCTGCTAAAGGAGGGCAGGACGGACCTGATCCCCAACTTCATCTCGAAGCGCGGTCGGCCGTTCAAGGCATACCTCGTGCTAAAGCCGGACGGCGATGTCGGCTTCGAGTTCGAGCCAAGGACCAAGCCCGACGCCAAGGCCGGCAAATAGCCCCGCTTGGCCAAGCGCGAATGCGGCGGCCTGATTATTGATTTTATAGTTTTGTTTGCAGGTTGCCACAACGGAATCGGTTGTGGTATATTCCTCTGTTCGAAGGGAATGGCTGACAATAAACCGCCAAAAATAGGGGAGAATAAACCCAAGACCGACGGCGAGGATCGTTTCCCAAATCCGCGCTCCTGGATGCTTTGGGCGTTGGGCATCTTCATGGTCGTGATGCTTTTTCAGGTCGGCAAAACAGCCGGCACTCCCCAAGCCAATAAGGTCGATTACACCACTCTGCAGGGCTGGATCGCGAGCGGCGAGGTGATCGAGGGCCACATCGAGTACCCCCCACCTAACTCCTCCGCGCTCTGCACCATCACCGGGATTCGCGTCGAGAACGGCAACAGAATCCCGTTCTCGTTCGAGGACAAGCTGATCGAGGGCCGGGAGAAGTTCCTTATCGAGAGCGCCGGGTTCCAGCCTCGCGAAAAAAGCACCCTGCTCTCCGCGTTCATCGTGAACCTGCTGCCGATCTTGATCATTTTTGTGCTCATCTGGTTTGTACTCATCCGGCAGATCCGAAGCGCGGGCCGCGGCGCGATGAACTTCGGCAAGAGCAAGGCCCGCATGCTCAACAAGGAGAAAAACAAAACCACCTTCAAGGACGTGGCCGGTGTCGATGAAGCCTGCGAGGAGGTCTCCGAACTGGTCGACTTCCTGAAGGATCCAAAAAAATTCCAGAAACTTGGCGGCAAGATCCCCAAGGGCATCCTGATGGTTGGCCCGCCCGGCACTGGCAAGACGCTTCTGGCCAAGGCCATCGCCGGCGAGGCCGACGCGAGTTTCTTCAGCATCAGCGGCTCGGACTTTGTGGAGATGTTTGTCGGCGTCGGCGCCAGCCGTGTGCGCGACATGTTCGAGCAGGCCCGCAAGAGCACGCCATGTCTGGTGTTCATCGATGAGATCGACGCCGTGGGACGCTCGCGCGGCCACGGGCTGGGCGGCGGAAACGACGAACGCGAGCAGACGCTCAACGCGCTGCTCGTTGAGATGGACGGCTTCGACACTCAAGAAGGCACCATCATCATCGCCGCCACCAACCGGCCGGATGTGCTCGACCCCGCGCTGCTGCGCCCGGGCCGCTTCGACCGGCAGCTCACGGTAAACCTCCCCGACGTACGGGGCCGCGAGGAGATTCTCAAGGTGCACGCCAAAAAAGTAAAACTGGCCAAGCAGGTCGACCTCAGCATCATTGCCCGGGGGACGCCCGGGTTTTCCGGGGCGGAACTGGCCAACCTGCTCAACGAGGCCGCGCTGCTGGCCGCGCGCTCCAACAAGAAATCTGTCAGCATGCCCGAGCTCGAGGAGGCCCGCGACAAGGTGCGCTGGGGCCGCGAGCGTCGCAGCATGGCCATGACCGACGAGGACAAA
>CAJWPV010000309.1 GCA_913045395.1 uncultured Verrucomicrobiota bacterium
CTGAAACTTGGCCTGCCGGTCGGGCGCATTATCGGCGGCTCGCACAACGGTCTCGACGCCATCCGCAAGCGACCGCTGATCCAGCGACTACTTAAGCAGCACGGGAAAAAACCGGTACACGGGCCGATGGTCGGCAGCCTTAGTGGTACCCGTGCGACCGTCTGGCTGCGCACTGCAGACAACGCGACTGTTCAGGTGGAGGCCGACACCGTTCCGCCGACGCCCGGCGGAAAAGTTTCCGCCGTGGTGCAGGCCAGGCGCGAGCACGACTTCGTGGCCAAGGCCGTCTTGAAAGGGCTCAAGCCGGAGACAAAGTACACTTACACCGTCGCCATCGATGGCCAAGAAAACCAAGCGGCGAGGCAGCAGTTCAAAACCTTCAACAAGAGCGGCGAGCCCGGGAAGTTCCGCCTGGCCTTCGGTGGCGGTGCCGGATTTGTGCCGCAGCATGAATACGTCTGGAACACCATCGCCGCCACCAGGCCGGACGCGCTGTTCCAACTTGGCGACAATGTGTACATCGACAACACCAACGTGATGGATATGCACCACTACTGCTACTATCGGCGGCAGTCGCGTCCCGAGTACCGCTCGCTCGTTGCCGGCTTAGGCGTGTTTTCCATTTGGGACGATCATGATTTCGGCACCAACGACTGCTCCGGTGGGCCGGAGATTGAGTCGCCGAAATGGAAGCGGCCAACCTACGAAATCTTCCGCGACAACTGGGCCAACCCCGGCTACGGCGGCGGCGACAAGCAACCGGGCATTTGGTGGGACTCGTACATCAACGACGTCCATTTCATCTGCATCGACGGTCGCTATTACCGCACCGATCCGAAGAAAACCAAAGGCGAGCTGAGCATACTCGGCCCGGCACAAAAACGTTGGCTATTCAGTACGATCAAGAAATCCAAGGGAACTTTCAAGGTGCTGATATCACCTGTGCCGTGGGTATTCAAGGCCAAGGGCGACAGCAAGGACACGTGGAATGGTTTCCAGAAAGAACGCAACGAGATTTTCGCATTCCTCACAAAAAACAAAATCAAGGGCATGGTGCTGATGAGCGCCGACCGCCACCGCTCCGATCTTTGGAAAATCGAGCGGCCAGGCGACTACGCGCTGTATGAATTTAACAGTAGCCGCCTGACAAACCAGCACGTACACAAGACGATGGAAGCGGCGATCTTCTCGTACAACGCCAAACAATCCTTCGGTACGGTGGACTTCGACACGATCGCTGCCGACCCGACCGCCACCTACCGAATCCACACCATCGACGGCGAACAGGTATTCAAACACACTGTCAATCGTAGCGAGTTGAACTAGGGCTTGGCCAGGCCGAGGATTTGGAGTGTGGCCTGGTAGACATTGGTGAACTCGTTGGGGGCAGAGAAGATGGTGGGGGTGCCGTATTGTTCGGTCATCACTCGCGTGCGGCCAAGCGGGCCTTTGTTGCCAAATTCCAGCCGGAACTGCCTCGGGCCGTCAGATGTGTCCACCTCGGCGGTGAGCTGGTTTGCGGCCGGCTTGATACCGGTGATTTCCATCGCCGGCTCGCCCTCGGCCACCCAACCGACGGCTGACAGTACGCCCATTCGATACAACGTTTCTTCCAGCATCGCGGACTGAATCTGGTCGAGCGCCTTGTTGTCTACCGAGCGCCAGGTCGCGTTTGGCAGCCGGGAAAATCGGGTCGGTTTGTTTGCCAACGTCACGGTAACGGCGGCGACCTGGTTGGTCGAGAAGGACCACAACCGGCGCTCCCGTAGCTTGAATGCCTCTTTCGGCAGCAGGATTGCCTGCTCGCGCGGGAGGCCGACAATCGCTGGCTCATCGTTGGCCCGGGCGGCAACGCGCAACGTGTCCACCGTGCCGAACGCAATTAACTCCCTCCATTGCCCGGCGTCTGCCGAAACGCCGTTCACCTCAAGGCTCAGCCACGGGTTGGCCAGCCCATGCTTTTTGTAATCCACCGCCGTGGCTCCATCCTTGATGAAGTCGATGACCTGCGCGTTGCGGAGGTTGGTGAGCATGACGTTGACAAGCAGTGCGTCGGCGGGGAACTGCCTTGGCTCTGTCACCTGCCAGGCGCCGTCCGGTTTTTTAGCAATGGTGAATTTTTTAATTGTGTCGACAGTGACGGAGGTGACCTCGCCGAGCGGCTGCCGGAAAAGCGCATGCTCGCGAAACTGATCGTGCGGCAGCCGGAGCAGCGACAGCAGGCCGTCGTCCTCTATGGCCACCGTGCCGCGTCCGGAATGTCTCACAAGAACGGTTGGCTCTTCATCATCCGGTTTGCGGAACTCCAACTCGATGAGCGTGTCGTCGCCCTTGGCCAGGCGCACGGTCGCGTCCGGTTCGTCTTCGCTGGCAGGCACGGCGACCTGCACGATGCGCGCCAGTTGCATCCGCTTGATCAGTTGGTGGATGACCATTTGATCGGTGGCGGAGTTGACCGGCTGCTCCATTCGCCAAGCGCCGTCGTCGCTCCTGACCAGTTCGACGGTGCGGCTTTGGCCCCAGAAACGGAGACGGTCAAACTCGAGATCTTCCGGCACAAGCCGCAGGTCGCGCCAGTCATCCGCTGTGCGCGGCACCCAGTTGGCGAGGTCGCTGGCGACCAAAATCGCGTCTCGCGTGCCGGGTAGCCGCACGTACGTTTGCCGGCCGAACAACGCCGCGGAGCCGACTTCGAGCGACTGCTCTCCGTTGTCGCTGCTCCAGCGAACGAGCGCCCTGGCTTCGTCAAGGCCGAAGGTTTTTTCGTCACCGGTCTCGGTCCAATCGGCTTCGGCGATTCGCTGACTGACTGTCAACTTGGCGAGCCGCTTGGCCAAGCGTGCGATGCGCTCGGGGTGGGCCGGGTAATCGGGATCAGCGACGCGCCATTGGCCGCTGATTTTTTTTGCGGCAACCATCGTTTCGCCGCGCGTGACGGTGAACGAGTCGATCGTGTCAGCGTTGAGTTCGGGGAACAACCGCT
>CAJWPV010000310.1 GCA_913045395.1 uncultured Verrucomicrobiota bacterium
GCCGTGATTCGGCCATAGCTGTTGCGTCCGCCGGTCTTCTTCTTGGTCTTGACCAGACGCTTCTCGGGTTTCGTTTTCGTAATCTCCGAAAACGACGACACTTTCATGTAACGCCGAGACGGCGTTACAGGGTTGAAACTCTTGACTGGCATACAATCTAGGTGCCTCGACTGAGGCGGTGTGACGCACCCCTCCATAACTCCCCTGCTCTGGGAAAGCGGGTTTTCGGCGGGCTACCAATTTCTCACCTGCCCTTCTCCAGAAGGAAAAGGGCCGGACAACTTATCAATATTTTTAGGGGGTGCAACTCCTTTTTGATTTTTTTTGAAAAAAAAAATTGGCCAGAAACTCCTTGAAAAACAGGGCTTTAAGGCGCTTGGCCAAGCGATCTCCGGAAAATTTTCCTCATTTTTTTTCTCCCGCGCTTGGCCAAACGGTGAAGACGGCTCTATCCCATTGGAAAACAGAAGGTAAGCTCTCTCCACCAACTACCGGATGCCCTTGGCCTCAAGTTGGCGTATCTCATGCGACCAGGCTTCCCGCTCATCATCAGTCACGTCCGGATTGGGCATCAGGCTCCGTCGCGTGCAATTGACCAGCGCCTGTAACGTCTGGTATCGGCGGGTTTCCCCGATCGCCGGCGGGAGCAGATCCTCAATCAAGCCCATCACGTCGTCCATCGTCAGCGTGCCATCTTTTCCCATAAGTTTGGCCTTGGCCTTGAGTTCCGAGCGCAGAGCCGCAAATCCGGCCGCCGACCAGCCCTCGGTCGCCGCCGCGAACTGCTCGCGGTGCACGCCGGTTAATTTCTCGCCAATCACCGGACTCACCACCCAGTCCAGAAATGCCTCACGATCTTTCCCTTCTGGGTCAAGCACCGGGATGATCAAATCCCCCACCCGGCCCGGCCTGCGAATATCCGGTGAGAGCAGGTGAATGCGTGCCGTCACCAGCAACCACACCACCTTGCCGCGCAGCAACGGGTCTGACATCATCGACTGGATCTTGCCGGTCAGCCGCCGCTCCGTCGCGTGCGTGTCCGAGCCAACCCCACCAAGTTGCGTGTCGGCTTCGTCTATGAAAATCAATACGCGTGACAACGCCATCAGCACACGGCGCAGCCGCTCGAAGATGACGTCTGTCTCGCCGTAGTACTTGCTGCGGATGTTCTTGATGACAAGCACGACCATATCCAGTTCCGCCGCCACTGCCTCGAAGATGAATGTCTTGCCGGCACCAATCGGCCCGCCGATCGCCGCGCCCGGAAGCGCCTCGCCGCTATCCATTCCGAACCGCGGGATAACTTCCTTTTTCAGGAATGTCTTCAAGCGCTTGAAGCCGATCACATCGTTCAGACTATGGCCCGGTTTTTTGAACTCAACAACCTCCTCGCCAAGCTGGCTCTTGATGAAGTCCTCCACCTTCGCGACGACCTCCTCTTGAGAGAGCTTAGCCCGGCCATGGCGCACTCCCTTGAGCAGTTGCATCAGCGCATGCAAGGACAGGCCGGCAGTTAGCTCGGCTAATTCGGCCTGTGTTCCCCAGAGCTGGAGCTTGCGCCGCTTACTGTCGTTGCGAGAGAACCATGAGATGAAATGTTTGCGCGTCTCGAGATCGGGCGACGGAACCTCGACCTCGATCAACTGCGGCAGGCGGGCGATGCGCTGGTTTAATTGTGAGCGCGACTCGGCAATCATCACCACCGAGTCACCGCCATTGACAAACCCTAAGTCACAAAACCAGTCGTGGCAGATGCTTACGCGCTGGCGATCCATGTCATTAAGGCTCGTGATCGGCGCGTCCGGCAGTAGCATGTCCGCACCCTCGATGAGGATCAACAAATCCCCCTTGAGACAGAGAGAACCACCCAGCTTGGTGCGGGAGCAGAGGCACATTTGGCGCATTAACTCCAACGCCAGCGTCGGATTGCTGACGGCTTTTTGCATCGAGTCGTCGTAGGAACTGGTAACGGAATCAACCTGTGACTGCACCTCCTCGGAGGCGGTCATGCGGTTAATGGCCAACTGGTCGGGATTCATCCCCAGCCGCCACTCGATCCATGCCTTACGTACTTGCTCCGCATCCTTCTCGCGCAGGAAACGGATCGGGCCGTTCAACTCGTACACGATCAGGATGAGACTAGAGAGATTCCAGTTGCCCGTAAGGTACTCAACCAGTGACGAGTAGTCGTCCTTACCTCCTTTGTCGGTATGGAAGACGTCGTGAATGTTGCCGGTGAGGATCAGCGCCCGCGACTGGCCGGCGTTGAGTACCCGGCCGGCCGTTCGAAGGAAGTTGTTGTCGCTTGCCATGTTGGTTTTGTGATTAACTGGTTGGACTCAACTTAACGTGTTCATCGCGCTGTTGCAACACCTCGGGGTTATAGACGACCTGCCGTATTTCCCGCCGGATGTCCGCAAACAATTCATAGTCCGGCCGCTCATCGGAGCGAAACACAGGTGCTGGCTTGTCATAGACCACCGTAGCCCCGGGACTACGTTGATGGCCGTCGGCCTTCCAGTCCCAGTACTGTGACAGTCCAACCAAACGATCGCCCACACGGATGGCTTCGTTAAGTTCATGGGTCACAATGATCAGCGTGTACGGTGGCTTTTTGCCTTCGGCCACGGCCTCCTTGTTCTCCTCGTAAAACTGCAGGAGCATCTCCTGCAACTCCTCACGCGTCGCCTCATCCAGCGCGCCGAACGGCTCATCAAGCAGGATGATCTCCGGCTCCATGATCAACGCCTGAGCAATCGCCACCCGCTGCTGCATGCCGCCGGACATCTGGCTTGGGTACAGGTTCATCGCTTGGCCAAGCCCAACCTTATCGAGAAACGCTGCAGCCCGGTCGCGGAACTTTTTGCGCTTCTTTCCCCATCCTGCCCAGTTGAGCCAGCGGAATGTCGTGGTGGTCTGGTCGAATTTCAGGCCAAGCGCAACGTTATCCAGCGCGGTTAAA
>CAJWPV010000311.1 GCA_913045395.1 uncultured Verrucomicrobiota bacterium
TGGGCAGCCGTCTCCGCTTGACCAATGGCACTCGACACTCTTCAAATCCAACTCGGCAAGCGCGAGCACACGTTTGTAGCATCAGCTCAGATCGGCAGGGCACGTTACTGTTCGCCCTCATAAACTAGGCTCATTAAAAACTTATGTTTGAAAAAATCACCCTCCACACACCGCGTCAGTTTGTGCCGGCCGACCTGAACGCCGGCGACTGGGCATCGCTCGCGCCGCTCTTCGACCAACTCGAACAACAATTCAGCGCCGCCACCGATGCCGCCCAACTCGAGCAGGCCATCCTCAACTGGGAGGAACTCTCCGCCGCCATCGCCGAGGAAGGCTCCAAGCGCTACATCGCGATGACCTGCCAGACGAAGGACAAAACCGCCGAGCAGACCTACCTCGATTTCGTCGAAAAGATCGAGCCGGAGGAAAAGACGAGTAGCTTCCGCCTGGCCAAGTCGCTCACCGGACACTCGCACCGCGACGGTCTCCCGGCCGGGCGCTACAAGGTGTTCAACCGCGACGCCGCGCTGGAGGTCGAGTTATTCCGCCCCGAGAACATCCCACTCGAGACCGAGGCAACCAAGATTGGGCAGCAATACCAAAAACTCATCGGGAGCCTGGCCGTGCAGTTCGACGGCAAAGAACAAACGCTCGTGCAGATGGGCCGCCACCTCGAGGAGACCGACCGGGCCCGGCGGCAGGAGGCGTGGGAACTCGTCGCCAATCGACGGCTCGAGGAGGCCGAAACCATCGATGGCCAACTCGACAGCTTGGCCAAGCGGCGCAACCAGATGAGCGCCAACGCCGGTTTCCCGAACTACCGCGACTTCGCACATCGCCGCCGCGGCCGGTTCGACTATTCCCCGGACG
Organism: uncultured Verrucomicrobiota bacterium; assembly: GCA_913045395.1. Taxonomy (GTDB): domain Bacteria; phylum Verrucomicrobiota; class Verrucomicrobiia; order Limisphaerales; family UBA1096; genus UBA1096. The sequence continues at coordinate 871 of CAJWPV010000311.1, forward strand.
ACTGCCTCTCATTTCACGATGCCATCGAGCAGGAGATGGTGCCGCTGCTCAAGGAACTGCACGACGAACGTCAGACCGCGCTTGGCATCGAATCGGTGAGACCATGGGACACGGCGACCGATCCGCAGGGCCATCCGCCGCTCAAGCCGTTCGAGGAAGTCCCGCAGTTGATCCGCCGCACGCAGGCAATCTTCGACCAGCTTGACGGCGAACTCGCCAGTTGGTTTCAGGCCATGCAGGACCTCGATCTGCTCGACCTGGCAAACCGCAAGGGCAAGGCGCCGGGTGGCTATCAGGACTCACTGGCCGAGGCACGGTTGCCGTTCATTTTCATGAACGCGGTCGGCGTGCAGCGTGACGTCGAGACGCTGCTACACGAGGCCGGGCATGCGTTTCATACCATGGCCAGCCAGAAGGAGTCGCTGCACTCCTACCGCCACGCGCCAATCGAGTTCTGCGAAGTCGCCTCAATGGCGATGGAGCTGCTAGGCGGTGAATACCTCGGTGAGTTCTACAACACGGAGGAAGTGCGCCGCGCGCGGATCGCACACCTCGAGGGCATCGTTTTCGTGTTCCCGTGGATTGCCACGATCGATGCGTTCCAGCACTGGCTCTACCTTAATCCCGGCCACTCGGCCGCCGAGCGCGACGACGCCTGGGACAGCTTGATGGACCGCTTCGGCGGTGGCATCGACTGGAGAGGCCACGAGCGCGCCCGGGCCAAGCTGTGGCACCGGCAACTGCATATTTTCCTACACCCGTTTTATTACGTCGAGTACGGCATCGCCCAGCTCGGTGCACTACAGGTGTGGGCCAACAGCAAACAGGATCGCGCCCAAGCACTCGCCGACTACAAGGCCGCCCTCGCGCTGGGTGGCTCGAGGCCGTTGCCGGAACTATTCGAGCGGTGCAACACCCGGCTCGATTTCAGCAGCAAAACGGTCGCCCCCATGGCCGACCTGCTGCGAACGGAACTGGCCGTGTTGAAGAATTGAACAAACTCAACGGTTGAACAGCCAGAGCGCCAAGCCGATTAGAGCTGAGCCGATGATCCCGGCAATGATGCTCCAGAGCCGAATCTTGCTCCGGTACCGCCGGTTGGATCGCCCCATGCCGGGGAGCAGGTAATAACGATGCTCCCCCCCACCGTCTTTCGGCCTTTTTTTCCTTGATCCAAACATTAGGCGACCTGGATGACGCGCAACGCGGGAAACCATAATCATCTCATTGCCAAATGACAACCACGCTTGGCCAAGTGCGGACGCTCCGCTAATTTGGCTCCGTGAGTTTTGTCAGCGATTTTGACCGATTGCCCATCGACGCGCTCTGGAGCCGCGCCTGCGATGCCTCCGACGGGGAGGTGTCGGCCGCCCTGGCCAGACGCAACCCGGGCCTAGCCGACCTCGCCGCCCTGCTCTCCCCCGCCGCCGCCGTCCAACTCGAGCCATTGGCCAAGCGCGCGCACCGACTCACGCAACAACGGTTCGGCCGAGTCATCCGCCTGTTTGCGCCGCTCTACCTGTCCAACGAGTGCATCAACAACTGCCAGTACTGCGGATTTTCACGCGACAACCCGATCCTGCGCGTGACGCTCTCGGTCGATGAAGTCGTGTGCGAGGCCAAGGCGCTCGCCGGGCGGGGCTTCCGAAACATCCTGCTAGTCGCCGGGGAGCATCCCAAGTTCATCCCCGGTGGCTACCTGGCCAACTGCATCGAGGCACTGCGCGAAGACGTACCGTCCATCTCGCTCGAGGTCGGACCGATGGAGACCGAGGAGTACCAGCCGCTCGTCCAGGCCGGCGCGGAGGGCCTCGTTGTTTATCAGGAGACCTATCATCGCAAGGTGTACGAGGACCTGCATACCTCCGGCCCGAAGCGGAATTTCAATTGGCGACTCGAGACGCCTGAACGCGCCCACACGGCCGGCTTTCGGCGGCTGGGCATTGGGGCGTTGTTCGGGCTGAGCGACTGGCGGCGCGAAACCCTCTGTCTTGCTGCCCACGCGCAGTACCTGCTGCGCCATTGCTGGAAATCGCAACTCACCGTTTCGCTGCCGCGCCTGCGTCCCTGCGCTGGA
>CAJWPV010000312.1 GCA_913045395.1 uncultured Verrucomicrobiota bacterium
AGAGTCCGCATCCCCGGCCAGCACGACGAAGGCGCCGGGAGCGAGTTGGAACCCTTGCGGAAAGGTGAACCGGATGCCTTCGCTGATCTTCACCCCGCTGAGGTTCAGAATCTCTGTCCCGGTATTTTTCAGTTCGAGAAACTCGGAGCGGCCACGGAGCGGGTGGTACATCACCTCGGTGATCAGCAGTTTCTCCAGCGAACCTTCAACGACAAATTGGGCCTCGGCCAAGGCACTCCATTCATTTTGATATCTGACTCGGGACTTCACCCGGGCGGTGCCTTCAATGGGCAAAGCCTTGCTGTATCGATTTGCGGTTTCGGACAGGGCACCACCCACAAGTCGCGGATCACTTCCGTCCAGCGTGAAGTATATATCTCCCTTGGACGTCTTAAGCGTAAGATTGAAACCGGTCGGGACTGATCCGCCGTGTTGACTAAACGTTGGTGCGGCGAGCGAGGGGTAAAGATTTTGAGCTCGCAATTGGTTGAGGACGATGCCGGTCCGCCTAGGAAAATACTGTTGCAGCAGCCGGTTCTTTTCGGCGACCCATTCCTTGTCGCGGGTGAAGGGTGTTGATCGTTGGTTGTCCCCCCAGCGCGCAGACTCGGCAACAATTGCCTCATCAATGCTGTCGAGCCGCGCCTGATAGCTTGCGGCCCCCTTTTCCGGGGTCAACACACCGTTGTTGAAAAAATGTCGATGAATCCTGTCTGCAAACAACACCCGGTATTCCTCGTTGCGTTTCAGGCTCTGGTGAAAGCCGGTCGGGCTGGCCGCATTGTTTTTTGTGACAGAATTGTCGTTGATCCCTTTGAGCACATGTTCAGCGTCCCAACTATGGAACCGCCAGCGGCCCTCGGAGCTGATGCGGTTGAAGGAGGCATACCAGTTTTGGTGCGACCAGTCGGTGTTGCCGACGTAGAAGTTGACCAGCATGTAGTCGATAAAGTTGGTTGTATCCAGCTGCTGCTGAACTGCGGCAAGGGCTGAAGCGCTGGACAGGTTTTTGGAGGTGGCGGCGATGAGGGCGTTATAGCTGCGGCTGTTACCACTAATCACGGTGGATTTGCGATGTTTCATCACGTCATAATCATCCTTGCTTCCGCCCAGGTAGTGGGCGGCGAAGTGCTCGTCCGGCCGCTCGTGCAGGGTATGCAGGCCCCAGTAAAGGCCGTTGATGTACACGTGCACATGGATTCCATGTGGGGCAAAACCACCCATTTGGTTTTGGAGGTCGGCTACGAACTGGTCGCGCGTGTTTTGCCCTCGGCGCCTCTGGTCGCTGGGTCCGGAACCACCGCCGTAGGACCAAACTTGATTCAGTCGGGCGTCCACCACCAGGGTGTCAAACTGGTTCATGGCATGTTCGCCAAAAAGCGGATGTCGAAAACTGGAGTCCCCAAAACGAGAGGTGAATTTCAGTCGCATGGAGAGCTTGTCCACCTTCCAGCGGCCGGTGCTGCTGCCCCCGACGATCTGCACAGATCCGTCAGCCTGGATGCTGTCCGTTGTATCTGGGTAAATCAATTCAACCGAAGTTGCTTTCTCTATATTTTCGCCTTTGGGGTAAATGCCCTGACCGGTTTTGAAGAAGTCGTCTCGGTTCAACACGAGCGATAGCGAGGGGATCGCTTTTAAAGCGCCGGCGACACGGCCCTTATAGTTGCGATCGTTGACCACCTCCGGATCCATCTCGTAATCGGCGGGGTGGCCGTTCCATGAGGTGGGAAAGCCGGCCGGCTTGGCCGGTTGCCGGATGATCTCCTCCGCGAACAGGTAAGTGTGTGTGTCGATGTTGCTGGCACGCAGGCCGGATTTGAACGCCGCCGCCCGCAGCGTGGTGGTCGTATCGATGGCGATTGGCCCCGCATAAACCTTACCATTGGCTGCCGTCGGCTTGCTGCCGTCGAGCGTATACCGAATCTCTGCGCCCGGCGTGGCGACGGTGATGGTCACATGAAACGGCGCGTCGAAAAATCCGCGATTCGGTTCGAACTTGGTATCCTGCACAAACCCGCCAAAGCCGCTGCCGTTGCCGCGCCCTGGGGTCGGCTTGTCGAAAAACTGGAGCTTGCCGCCGGCACCCACTCCGTAGGAGATGTTCTCACGTTGATCGGGATACTCTGGCGCGAAGTCACTGGCCGCCGTTGAACCATCCGGTTGCACCAACGCCAGATATTCCCCGTCACCGTTCAGCTTGAAGTTGGTGTGCAGTTGGTTCCCTTCCGTTCGGTCTTTTCCGGAGGCGAACACCACGAGGTATTTTCTTGGGCCAAGGGTAACGTTTGGGAACAACCACTTGTCCGGCGACTCCGTGTCATCGGTCAGCGACCAACCGCCCAGCGAAACCGCCTTCGAACCGGGATTGTAAATCTCGATCCAGTCCGTCGCTTCTTCGTCTCCGTCGGCCAGGCCACGATTGTTCACCGCTAGGAACTCATTGATCCTCGGCTCGGCAAACAACGGCTGGGCCATCGCCCACAGCCCAAGCAGGAGTGCCATCGCACAGGAGCGGCGCTTGGCTTTAAGACTGGAGGAGTACCATTTCAACCGACGCAATGCTACCGCCCAACAGTGCCCTTGGCCAAGCGTGGAACCTTGTGTTTTATCTGTTTACAGCCGGGTAATTTGCTTTAGAGTGCCCGGCCCATGAACAAGTTCCTATTGGTGGCAATGTTGGTGGCTCCGTTGGCGGTGATTGGCGCGGACGAGGCCAAGGGCAAAAAGAGCGAGAAGGGCTTCATCAGCCTGTTTGACGGCAAGTCGCTCAAGGGCTGGAAAATCACCAAGGAAAGCCCCAAGTCGTTCACGGTCAAGGATGGCAATATCGTCATCGACGGGCCTCGGGCACATCTTTTCTACGACGGCGAGGTGGAGAAGCACAACTTCAAGAACTTTGTGCTGCGCGCCGAGGTGATGACCAAGCCAAGCGCCA
>CAJWPV010000313.1 GCA_913045395.1 uncultured Verrucomicrobiota bacterium
CCCTTCAGCTTTCAATTCTTCACCCGTCTTACCGCCGTGTTTGCGGAGGAGGTCGGCGGTTTCGGTATTTTTGCGCGAATTTGCTACATCTAGCGGTGCTGGCAGTGTCACCCAAGTGTGCCGTGAGGGATGCTGTTGAACTACTTGTCCTTGCTGCGGGTGATCTTGTTGCCAACGTAACCTCCAATGCAGCCAAATATTGACATGGACCCAAGGAAAAGTGGCAACATAAGCCAGATGCCACTGGCAAGTTGTCCTGCCTGCCTCTCCGTTGTTGGAATCAAAGGCGCCACTTCAACCATCAAAGGCCCAATCCTCACCGCGGTGTCATATCCGATCCATTCGAGTGCGTTTAGCGCGGCGGCAAACCCAAAAATCACACCGACAAAACCGAATCCTAAAACACAAGCAACCTGTTTCACTGGCTTGGTCATAGCAACCCGATGAGAAAGCAATGCCAGTTTACGGTCAAGCGGTTCTGGGTAAACACGCTTGTTCAAGTGTTTAGAACACCAAGGCACACTTCAACCCGTCACTGTTGGTTGAATTGGGGAAAACGTTGAAAAAGTAATGGCGGGAGTGACGAGACTTGAACTCGCAACCTCCTGCGTGACAGGCAGGCGCTCTAACCGATTGAGCTACACCCCCGACAAGGGGCGGAGGAAATTACCAGAAGTATGTTGGGGGTCAAGCGGTCACGAAAAAAAATGATCCGGACAACAGACGCCAAGGAGGTGGGTGTGGGGAACACCGCAGAAGAAACGTGCCGCTGCCCGGATCGGTCGGCCATGCTTTGCCTCTTGGCAGATTATGTCAACCTCCAAATCTCGCCCTTGCCAAAGTCGCGGAGCCATCCACCGTTTCAGGCCTAAATCAGGGAAAATGCAGGATAAAAATGGCGGAGAGGGAGGGATTCGAACCCCCGTTACCCTTTCAAGTAATCACGCTTTCCAGGCGTGCGCCTTCAACCACTCAGCCACCTCTCCAGCAAGCGGGCTCTCATTGTGTGAAAAGCAATGCCAAGCGGCAAGTTATTTGAATCGCAACGGGGGTTTTCATGGCGCAAAAACGACTGGCCGCTTGCCACCGGCGGGAGCTTGTGAATAGTTTCACGCGCTTTATGGGGCACCTGAAGTTGCACATACCTGGACCAACCGAGGTCAGCGACAAGACGTTTGAGGCATTTCGCACGCCGATGATCGGGCATCGCAGCCAGGATTTCAAAGACCTGTACGCTGCCGTGATGCCAAACCTGCAAGCGCTACTCTACACTGAGCGCATGGTTTATCTCGGCACTTCGTCCGCCTGGGGCATCATGGAGGGTGCTGTTCGCAACCTCGTCTCCAATGGCGTACTTAACTGCATGAAAGGTGCGTTCTCCGACAAGTGGTTTGACGTGGCCAAACGTTGTGGAAAGCAGGCCGAGGCGCTGCAAGTTGATTGGGGTTCACCCATCCTCCCCGAGCAAATCGATGAACGCCTGGCCACTGGCAAGTTTGACGCCGTCACACTGGTCCACAACGAAACCTCCACCGGCGTCATGAGTCCGCTTTACGACATCGCCATGCTCAAGGCAAAATACCCGGATGTAATGTTTATCGTGGACAGTGTCAGCTCGCTCTCCGGCGTGATAATCGAGTTCGACAAGCTCGGTATCGACCTGCTGTTGGCCGGCACACAAAAGGCGTTCGCACTTCCACCGGGCCTGAGTGTGTTCACCGCATCGCAGGCCGCACTCGACCGCGCCGAGTCGATCAACAACCGCGGCTACTACTTCGACCTGATCGAGTTCCAGAAAAACGCCGAGAAGAGCATGACACCCAGCACGCCGAGCATTGGCCACATTTATGCGCTTAAATCAAAGCTCGAGGAGATCATGGCCGAGGGGCTGGATGCCCGTTTTGCGCGCCACGCCAAGCTCGCGCAGATGACCCGCGACTGGGCCCTCAGGCAGGGATTTACCCTGTTCCCCGAGGACGGTTACGAGTCGCAGACGCTGACCTGTGTAAACAACGGGGCCAAGCCAGGCGGACGCGAAATCGACGTGCCCAAGCTGCAGGAATTGATGAAACAACGCGGCATTCTGATCGACGGCGGCTACGGCAGGATTAAGGGCAAGACCTTCCGCCTCTCGAGCATGGGCGACGAAACCAAGGAGACGATGCAGTCCCTGTACAACCTTCTCGACGAGTCGATTAGCCAGCTTTAACCAGCTTATTGTTCGGCTATCAGTCCGTCTGCCAAGCGGAACGTAACGTGTGCCCGGGCGGCCACCGTGTCATCGTGCGTCGCAATGATCATCGTCAACTCGGCCTCCTGCTGCAACTCGCACAACAGATCGAGCACATCGCCACCGGTCTTCGAGTCCAAGTTGCCGGTTGGCTCGTCGGCAAAGAGGATTCGCGGCTGATTGATCAACGCCCGAGCAAGGGCCACTCGTTGTTGCTCGCCACCGGACAACTCAGTTGGCAGGTGATGCATGCGCTTGGCCAAGCCGACCCTCGCCAGCAATTCCCTGCCCCGCTGCTCCGCAGTGCCAACGCTCGCGTGCGCCATCCGCGCCGGGAGAGTGACGTTCTCCAGCGCATCGAACTCTGGTAATAAATGGTACGCCTGAAAGACGAAACCAACCTCACGATTTCTCCACTTGGCCAAGCGAGCTGCTCCCATTTCGAACAACTCATGGCCATCGGCAAAAACCTGTCCAGCGCTTGGCTCGTCAAGTCCGCCGAGCAAATGCAGCAGTGTGCTCTTGCCCGCACCGGACGCGCCCTGCAGCGAGAGAAAGTCGCCACTCCCAATCTTGAGGTTCACGCCGTGGAGCACCTCCACATTGCGCCTGCCAAGGTTGTACGACTTGTGCAACTCCCGTGCTAAAAGGATTGCGTCACTCATGGCGAAAGGCCTCCACTGGCTTGAGCCGGCTGGCG
>CAJWPV010000314.1 GCA_913045395.1 uncultured Verrucomicrobiota bacterium
TGTCGATGCCGACCTGCGCATCATCACCGGGTTTATCGAGCCGCATTTTTTTGCGGGGTTCAGCGGCGGCGTTAAGGGCATCATGCCTGGGTGCGCCGGGCTGGAGACGGTAATGAGCAATCACGGCGCAAAAAACATCGGCGACCCGCAGGCGACATTCGGCATAACCGAGGGCAACCCGCTTTGGGAGGAACTGCGCAACATCGCGCTCAAGACCGGGCCGAGTTTCGTGCTAAACGTCACTCTCAACGAGCAGCGCGACATCACGAATGTGTTCGCCGGCGACATCATCGAGGCGCACAAGAACGGTTGCGCGTTTGTCAAAAACTCGGCCATGCAGCGTGTCGAGCAACCGTTCGACGTCGTCGTCACGACGAACAGCGGCTACCCTCTGGATCTCAACCTGTACCAGGGTGTCAAGGGCATGAGCGCCGGCGCCCGTGTACTGAAGAAGGGCGGCACGCTGATCCTCGCCGCTGAGTGCCGCGAAGGTGTGCCCGGCGGCAGCCCGCTTGACGACCTGCTGCGCAGCGCAGACTCGATAGAGGAAATTTTGACTATGCTTTCCACGCCGGGATTCGTCCGCCCGGAACAATGGCAGGCGCAGATTCAGGCGCTCGTGCAACGCCACGCCGAGGTGCTCGTTCACAGCATGCTGGACAATGACACACTCGAAGCATGTCACCTAGTCCCGTGCGGAGACATCAGCGCCGAGGTGACCAAGCGGCTCGATCAACTCGGCCCCGACGCCCGCATGGCGGTACTGCCGCAGGGGCCGCTTACGATTCCCTATCTCGCGTAGTTTCACCTCGCAAATCTTGGCCCTGTCGCCTAGTGTTTGCGGACACGTTGAGCCACTTTTTCAGGTGAAAGAAGCACGTTTTCATTTAGCCACGCTGATGGCGGTTCTCGGCATGGCCACGACAGTGTTGCCGCTTGGCCAAGCGGAGCAAACCGTCTTTTCGCCGAAGGGCATCCAATTCTTTGAAAGTAAGATTAGACCGCTGCTCGTCAACAATTGTCACAAGTGCCACGGCAATGAAAAACAAAAGGGGAATCTCCAACTTATCTCCCGCGAAACCATCCTGCGGGGCGGCGACTCCGGCGCGGCAATCATGCTGGGCGATCCGGCCAAGAGCCTGTTAATCGAGGCGGTCAAGTACACCAACGCCGATCTGCAGATGCCGCCAAAAAAAAAGTTGGGCAAAAAGGCCGTCGCCGATCTTGAGAAGTGGATTCGTCTCGGCGCCCCTTGGCCAATCGAGACCGCCCAAGTCGCCGCCAGGCAGGAACACGGTTTTGTGATCACCGACGAAGACCGCGACTACTGGGCTTTCCAACCGATCAAGCGTCCGCGCTTGGCAAATCTCAACGGCAACCAAGCACCGATTGATCAGTTGATTCAAAAGCAACTCGACGCAAAGGGAATCGCCACGAACCCCATCGCCGACAAGGCCACGCTCATCCGCCGGGCATACTTCGACCTCATCGGTCTGCCGCCGACTTATGGCGAGGTACAGGCATTCGTGAACGATAACTCCCCCGACGCCTGGCCAAGACTCATCGAGCATCTGCTCAGCCTGCCTCAGTACGGTGAACGCTGGGGCCGCCACTGGCTCGACGTTGTGCGCTTCGCCCAGACCAACGGCTACGAGCGTGACGACGAAAAACCGCTTGTCTGGAAATTCCGCGACTACGTCATCCGGGCCTTCAACGAGGACAAGCCGTACGACCGGTTCGTGATGGAGCAGATCGCCGGCGACGAGTTGCCGGATGTGGACAACGACAGCCTGATCGCCACCGGTTTTTACCGACTCGGTGTATGGGATGACGAACCGGATGACCAGCGCGCCGCCGAGTTTGATGGGCTCGATGACATACTCAAGACCACTTCGGAAACCTTCATGGGCCTGACGGTTGGCTGCGCGCGTTGCCATGATCACATGTTCGATCCCATCTCGCAACAGGACTACTATGCGATGCTGTCGTTCTTCCGCAACGTCCGCTACTATGACAAGCCAAAGTACGAGTGGGACTCCGCCACCTACTCGCCGCTTATCACGCCACGAGAGGTTTTTGCGTGGCAAAACAAAAAAGACAAACCAAAGGACGCCAAGCCGCCGTGGGACGGTCGCGAGTACGCGATGACTGTGCGCGAACACGGCGCCAAGCCAATGGACACACACCTGCTGACCCGCGGCAACTCCGGTCGCCCCAGCAAAAAAGTGGAGCCGGAATTTCTCAAGGTCTTGGCCAAAGCCAAGCCGGCCATCGCCAAATCGCCAAACCCGTTCACGACCGGCCGTCGACTCGCCCTGGCCAGGTGGATTGCCAGCCCCGGGCATCCGTTGACCGCCCGCGTGATGGCCAATCGCATTTGGCAGTTCCACTTTGGCCGCGGCCTCGTCGCGACGCCGAACGACTTCGGCAAAGCCGGCGTTCCCTGCCCCAACCATGCGCTGCTCGACTGGCTGGCGGCGGAGTTCATCGACAGCGGCTGGTCGATCAAGCACATGCACCGCGTAATCATGAACAGCGACGCTTACCGCCACACTTCATGGCAAAATCCGGCCAACCAAGACGCCGATCCCGGCAACGAGTTGGTCTGGCGCCAAAACCTTCGCCGTCTCGAGGCCGAGGCCATTCGCGATGCCATTCTCAAGATCAGCAACTCGCTCAACACCGCGATGGGCGGCCGCGGATTTTATCCGAACTTCAGCGGCGAAGTGATCGCCGGCGCTTCTAAGCCGGGCCGCGGCTGGGGCTACTCCAGGGCCGATGAGCAGGCGCGCCGCAGCGTTTACGCCTTCGTGAAGCGGACGATGATGGTACCGTTTCTTGAGGTGTTCGACTACAGCGGAACTGAGGGCTCGATTGGTGCTCGTGCGGTGACCACTGTCGCCCCGCAGGCGCTCAC
>CAJWPV010000315.1 GCA_913045395.1 uncultured Verrucomicrobiota bacterium
CACACCGGCGGATCAGCGGATCAAGGAACTGGAGGATCAGTTGGTCGGTCTGCAAAAGCAGATCGACCAACCTCTCCGCCGGCGCCTGCCCGAGACCCGCTCGGCGATCACGCACAAGTTCGACATTGCCGGGCACGAGGGCTACCTGACCATCGGCCTGTTCGAGGACGGCTACCCCGGCGAGATGTTCATCACCATGGCCAAGGAGGGCTCAACCATCGGCGGCCTGATGGACAGCGTCGCCGCGTTGACAAGCATCTCTCTGCAATACGGCGTGCCGCTGGAGGCGCTGGTGCGCAAGTTCACCCATCAACGGTTCGAGCCGTCCGGCTTCACCAAGAATCCGCAGATTCGCCGCGCCTCATCGATAATTGACTATGTGTTCCGCTGGACAGGCATCCAGTTTATCCCTGGTTATCTCGAGAAAACCACCGGTAATACAAGCCAGCAGGAACTGAACATCCCCGGTCTGCAACAGGCCGAGGCTAGGCACGTCAACAAGCCGGTGGTTGAGTTGCCGGTGGCCGGCGGTGGAGACGGCGAATCCGTCGAGCGCGCGGCGGCGCATTCGCACAGCCATGACGGCTCAGCGATCAGCCATTCGGTGGCGCACTTCATGGAGGACGCGCCGACCTGTCCGACCTGTGGCAATGTCACCGTCCGCAACGGTGCCTGTTTCAAGTGCCTCAACTGCGGCGAAAGCCTTGGTTGTTCCTGAGCCGTCCTGCCGGGCGCTTGGCCAAGCGGGTGAGTTTGCGCTTGAACTGACGCCGAAAAAAACTAATCAACGGGGAGCGTGACAGAGGGCAACGGGTTCAATCTGGAAAAACTGGTCGGCCAGTTTCAAATAGTGGCCGAGTTCGAGGAAGGCCACGCGTGGACCAAGGGCCACATCAACGACACCTACATCATCACCTGTCGGCAGGGCGGCACGCCCATCCGCTATATTCTGCAGCGTATCAACCACCACGTTTTCTTGTATCCGGAATTGGTCATGCAAAACGTCAAGCTGACCACCGAGCACCTGCGCGATAAGATTGGTGCGGAAGACAAATACGACCTGACCCGCCGCACCATGACACTGGTGCCGACCCGGGGCGGGGCGCCGTATTACCGAGATCGCGACGGGAACTACTGGCGAACCTATGTCTTTATCGAGAGGGTGACCTCGACGCACATCGCCGGGCAGCCGTCCCAGGCCGGCCAGGTGGGGCGCGCGTTTGGCCTGTTCCAAAAACGGCTTGCCGACCTCCCGCCGGAGAAGGTGCAGGAAACCATCCCCGAGTTTCACAACGGCCTGTTACGATTCGAGGCGCTGGAAAAGGCCGCTGCCGAGGACAGCGCCGGGCGGGTTGCCGGGGCGCAGGCTGAGATTGACTTCTGCCGGCAACACCGCGGCACCGTCAGCCTGCTGATCGATGCCCACGAGCGGGGTGATCTGCCGCTGCGCATCACGCACAACGACACGAAGATCGATAACGTGCTGTTCGACCGCGACAGCGGCGAGGTGGTCTGCATCGTCGACCTCGACACCGTGATGCCGGGGCTGGCGCACTACGACTTTGGCGACATGATGCGCACGCTCACCAGCCCGGCCGACGAGGATGAGCGCGATCTGGTGAAGGTAACCATGCGGATGGAATACTTTGAGGAACTGGCCAAGGGCTATCTCGCCGAGGCGGGTGAATTTCTGAACCAAGCCGAGCGGGATTACCTTGCGATTTCCGGCAAGGTCATCACGCTCATTTTGGGCATTCGCTTCCTGACCGATCACTTGAACGGCGACAACTATTTTCGCGTACATCGTGAGGGGCAGAATCTCGACCGAGCCCGGGTGCAGTTTAAGCTGGTGGAATCGATGATGGAGCAGGAGCAGGCAATGAAGTCGGTGATCGCTGCGCTGAGCTAACCCGTGCTGGCCAGGCGCTCTTCCGCTTGGCTAAGGGCCTCGGGGGAGGCGTCGCGCAAACGGGCGACGATTGCCGGCAGTTTTTCGAGAACCCGATTCACGTCCGCCTCCGTGTTGTCCAACCCAAGACTGAACCGAAGCGAGCCTTTCGAGCGTGACAACGGCACGCCCATGGCCTGCAACACGTGCGACGGTTCGATGGAGCCTGTGGTGCAGGCTGAGCCACTCGAGGCGCAAATGCCTTCGCGGTCGAGCAGCAGCAGGATCGCCTCGGCCTCGACGCCGTCAAAGCCGATGTTCGTCGTGTTGGGCAGCCTCGGCTCTCCTCCGCCGTTTCGCACAGAACCTCGAATCGACTGAAGGATCCCCTGCTCAAGCTTGTTGCGCAGGGCGCGGACCCGTGTGTTTTCATCATCGATGTGCTCGAGAGCGAGTTCGGCCGCCTTGCCGAAGGCGACTATGTTGGCCACATTTTCAGTGCCGCCACGCTGGCCGCGTTCTTGCCCGCCACCGATGATGTACGGCTGAAACGGCGTATTGGGCTTGACGTAGAGCAGGCCTATCCCTTTTGGCGCACGCAGCTTGTGGGCGGAGAGGGAGAGGAAATCGACGCCTAGTTTCTGCACGTCGATCGGCAGTTTGCCGGCTGCTTGCACGGCGTCTGTGTGGAACAACACGCTGTGGCTGCGGCAGATCGCTGCAAGTTCCTCAACCGGAAACAGCACGCCGGTCTCGTTATTCGCCAACATGATGGAAACAATGGCGGTGTCCGGGCGGATGGCTGCCTGCAAATCGCATAGGTCGATGCCACCGTCGAGGTCAACCGGCAGGAATGTCGCCTCGTAACCGCGCTTCTCGAGTTGGTGGCAAAGCTTGATGTTGGCTGAGTGCTCAACCGCCGAGGTGATGACGTGCCGCTTGGTGGGGTTGCAATATAGCGCGCTCTGGATGGCGGTATTGTTGCTCTCGGTGCCACAACCGGTGAAGACGATGTTGCGCGGTTCGG
>CAJWPV010000316.1 GCA_913045395.1 uncultured Verrucomicrobiota bacterium
GTTTTCTGTCCCCAAGTGGTGCGCCGCCTCAGTCATCAACCCGGCCAGTTCCATGCCGCGCGCGCGTTCGGCGGGATCGTTGCTCGTCAGCGGATACGGCCAAAACAGAAACGAGCACACCCCACTGATGGCGATGCCGATGTCGTCTGCCATCTTCCGGATTTTTTGATACTCCTTTGGGCCGTGTTTGGGCGACAGGTCGTTGTCGAGGTCGTAGTTCAGCTCGATACCGTCAAACCCGGCGTCCTTGGCCAACTGCAGGCACTCGCGCAGGTTCATCCGTTCCGGGTACGGGAACGCCCATTGGTTGATCGATTTTTTCATGCCGTATCGCTTGGGCGAGGCCTTGCGCGAATCCTTTGTGGATTGCGCGGCGGTTGCAGTTGTACCGGCAGCAGCCAAGCCGGCGGCACCCATCGCCAGCTTAAAGGCAGAACGCCGGGACAATTCGTTGCCGGCCGAGGCGGGTGTGCCCCAAGGTGCGGTTAGCCTCGGGGTTGGATGGTTTTGCGATGGCATAATCCTAAATCGTGTCCGAGTTCGGCGAAACCCTCCATTGCCGTCCGCCGGGATTCAAGGGCAATTAAGCAATCTCAGCCTCGTGACCAGGGAAAACCTTGGGCCGTCGGCTCAGTCCCATCATTCCTCCTGCTTGGGACGAGACGGGCGACGGGGGCGGCGGGGTCTTGGTTGAGGCTTGTTCCCTTCGTCACCACTGGGGATCTGGCTGCGCTGCAGCCGTGAACTACGCGGGGAATCGTCATCCAGCCTGGCCACCGGCTCGGGGGCGGAAGTGCGCCTGGGAGCACGCCCAGTATTTCTTGCCCTGTTGCGCGGGGCGGTGTTGCCGGAGAGCGACATGACGAACGCGCCGCAGCCACTGATGATACCCCACGGCAAAATGACAATCCAACCGATGATCGGCAGCAGGTAGCAGAAGTTGAGTACCCAGCCGCCGCGCCAAACGCGACGCCAGTTTTGGCTTTGATCGCCCGGCGCGGGGAGGCCGAAGCCGATCAATTGGCACAGGCCAGCCGAGCCGATGGCGCCGAGCATCAACGGTACCGTACCGATCACAACGCCTATGACATTGACGATGGGGTGATTTCCCTCATTGACCAGCGCAACGAAGCCCAGCAGGAATGTTGGCACGACGACGGCTAGACCGATCAGCGTGGTGCTGATTGGCTTTTTGTAGCGGTCTCTCGCCTGGCCAACCAACCGTGGAAAAAGCCCGGCGCCAGCCAGCCAATAGGCTTGAAAAACAAGCATCGCGCCGAGAATCAACAAAAGTACCTTCAAAACGTCAGCAATAGTCATCGCGGGGGAAAGCTACACGGTTTGATCGAAATTGTTACCAAAAAAATCAATCCAGCACCGGCTCGGCCTCGGCGGCGACGCAGGGGTCGAAAAGCTTGGCCAAGCGCCGGGTCATCGGGCCGATCCCACCGCTGCCGATGGTGCGGCCATCGACCTGCGTAATCGGCGCCAGTTCGCCCATCGTACCGGTACAGAACATTTCATCGGCACGATACACCTCGGTGAGTGAAACGTCGCGCACCTCGTGCGGGATGTCGTTGTCGCGGCACAGTCCCAGCACAACCTCACGCGTGATGCCCTCGGGACAGGCGACCAGCCGGCTGGTGATCACCGTGCCATCCTCTACGATGAAGAGGTGCGTGGCGTTCGTCTCGGCGACAAAGCCGCGTGAGTCGAGCATCACCGCGTCGTCGGCCCCGGCGTGGTTGGCCTCGATCTTGGCGAGGATGGACTGGATCAAATTGCAGTGGTGAATCTTCGGGTCGAGCACGTCGGGCGATGGGCGGCGGACGCTCGAGGTGATGAGGCTCAGGCCGCTCTTGTCGTACACCGGTTCCTTGTGCTCGGCGAGGACGATGAGCGTCGGGCCGGCAGTGTTGAGCCGCGGATCCATGCCGGAGGTGAGCTTGACGCCGCGCGTCAGCGTGAGCCGGATGTGTGCGTTGTCGGTCATGTTGTTCGCCTCAAGCGTGCGCTTGATTTCGGTCGTGATGGCGTCGACCGACGGTATCTCCGCGAAGGCCAGCGCGAGTGCCGAGCTGCGGAGTCGCTCGAGGTGCCTGGCCAAGCGGAAGATTTTGCCATTGTAAACGCGCAAGCCCTCCCACACAGCGTCGCCGCCCTGCACGGCAGAGTCGAACGGGCTGATGCCGGCCTCGTCGCGGTGCAGCAGCTTGCCGTTGATGTTGATCAGTAGGTCGCGGTTTTTCTCGTTGAATTTCTGGAGCATGATTTTCGGTTAGGCGGTTAGGCGGTGCGGGTAAAGCTGCCCGTAAATCTCATTGCACTGCTCAAGCACGCCGCTCAGCGAGTCGGGCACGGGATCGTCCTTCGGCTTGTACGCTCGCCAGCCGGTTGTGGTTTCGACTTCCGGATACCAGTGCTCCGCCCAGATGCCGTCCGACTCGCGGATACCCGGCGGCCACTCGAGCATCGCTTCGGTGAACGCAACCCCCAAGCGATCGCACAACGCACTTAGCATGCCACGAGGATCGCGCAGCACTTCAGTCGAGTCGATCACTGGTGGCACATCACCGGTCGACTCACGGACGTGGTTGAACAGTTCGAGTTGCTGCGGCAGTGCGGTGTCGGTCAGCGTCGGGCTTGGGAGTTTCTTCATCAGCGATGTGAGCATTTCGCGCGGCTCGCGGATGAGGAAACAGTTCGTCACCTGGCCAAGCCAGTCGCGGCCGATGCCCGCTAGCATGTGGTGGCACATCTGTTTTTGATAAAAAATCGTCCTGCCCCCCGGGATCGGGCCGGTCAGCCAGGCGGCGACTTTTTCCCAGTCGGCCTCGTAACGCTCAATAATCTCGCCTGCCATGGCGTGCGGCAGCCTGGTTTCGCGGAGGTAATGCGCGTAGAGCGGTTCGTC
>CAJWPV010000317.1 GCA_913045395.1 uncultured Verrucomicrobiota bacterium
CAGGCGGTTTTCAGGCACTTGGTCTTTACCTGCACGAGCAGGTCGGGTGGCTCTATTACAAGCTGCGGGGTTGGATTTAGACTGAACGCCTGACCAGACGGAGGGTTAACGGCGACGGCGACGGCCTCCGCCCTTGCGGGTGGACATGCCAAAAGAATAACCCCGGCCGACGGAGCCGCCACGAAAACGCGGGGTCGACCCAAGTTTCCCATCGTCGAATAGCGAGGTGTACTTGTAGTCGAAGTCATCCATTTTTTCCCGGTTGATTTTCTTGCCGATAAACCGCTCGACTGCCTCCATATGCTGGCGATCTTCAGCCACCATGATGGTGAAGGCATCCCCGGATGCTGCGGCACGGCCTGTCCGGCCAATGCGATGGACGTAGTCCTCGGGATGCTGCGGCACGTCGTAGTTGACGACATGGCTGACGTTGGCAATGTCCAGTCCACGCGAGGCGATGTCGGTGGCGACCAGAACCTCGTATTTTCCATCCCGGAAGCCGTTGAGCGAGCGTTCCCGCTCGGACTGGGTTCGGTTTGAGTGGAGAATTGCCACGGAATGATTCTGGCGTTTCAGCAGGCTCCCCACCTTGTCGGCACCCACCTTGGTGCGGCAGAACACGATGACTGAATCGAAGTCCACCTTCCCGAGCAGCGCCAGAACGAGGTCGTTTTTCTGGTCAAACGCCACCGGATAAACAGAGTGCGAAACGGTGTCGGCCACGGAGCGGCGCATCCCGATTTCGACCGTCTCCGGGTCTTTCATTGCCCACTGGATGATCGTCTCGATGATAGGCGGAATGGTCGCTGAGAAGAGGGATGTGTGCCGTTTTTCCGGGCATTTCTGGATGATTTTCTTGACGTCCGGCATGAATCCCATGTCGAGCATCCGATCGGCCTCGTCGAGCACGAGGTACTCGATGTTTTTTAGTGTCAAATTTTTCTGAGACAAGTGGTCGAGCAACCGCCCCGGTGTAGCAACAACGATGTCGGTTCCGTTTTTCAGCGCGTCGGTCTGTTTACCATATTTGACGCCGCCGTAAACAACCGTCGTTCGCAGGTCCGAATACCGCGAAAAATCCCGGAACGCCGTCTCGACCTGCGAGGCCAACTCCCGCGTCGGCTCAACGATCAGCGCGCGCGGTGTGTCCGCCGGTTTGTCGAGCTTCGTGAGGATGGGCAGGCCAAACGCCGCGGTTTTGCCAGTGCCGGTTTGCGCGCTGCCAATCAAGTCCCGACCCTCAAGAAACAGTGGGATGCCCCGAAGCTGAATCGGCGTCGGGTCTTCGTAACCCATCGCCCGGATCCCTTTGAGAACAGTGTCGGAAAGTCCCAGTGAATTAAAGGACATGGCGGGGGGGTGTAACAGAAACGCAGCTGATGTGAAACGCAAATCGCCGCGACTCGTGTCGCTGAGCTTGGCTCAACGCTTGGCCAAGGCTAAAACGCCTGCGTGGAAATTGCCCAGGACCATAACCGCCGTGTCTGGAACGAGCGCGTCCAGCAAGGCCTCCTGCACACTCGCACCGCCCGCGACGACGAATTCGACGACCCGCTGAAAGCCATCAACAGCCGGGGCTGGATCGACGGCGCTCTGGACGGCAAACAGGTCCTCTGCCTCGGCGGCGGCGGTGGGTTGCAGGCTCCGCTTTACGCCGCCGCCGGTGCCAAAGTCACGGTGGTGGACATTAGCCCGGGGATGCTCGAGCAGGACCGGCTGATCGCCCGCGAGCGCGGCCTCGAGGTGCAAACCATCGCGGCGTCGATGGACGATCTATCGATGCTCCCCAATGCATCGTTCGACCTTGTCACCCAGCCGGTCAGCACCTGCTACGTGCCGAATCTGGCCAAAGTTTACACCGAGATCGCCCGCGTGCTGCGCAATGGCGGGCAGTACCTCAGCCAGCACAAACAGCCGGCCAACCTGCAAGCCGCGCCGACGCCCTTTCCCAGCGGATACGCCATCACCGAGGATTACTATGCCAAGGGGCCGGTACCGCCACTACACGGCGAGTTTGAGCATCGGGAAAAAGGCGCGCTTGAGTTCGTGCATCGCTGGGAGGAGATAATAGGCGGTCTCTGCCACAGCGGCTTTGTGATTGAGGATCTCGCTGAACCGAAGCACGGGGACCCCGCCGCCGAGCCGGGGACGTTCCGGCACCGCAGCCAATACATCCCACCGTATGTCGCCATCAAGGCGCGACGCATCGACAGCCTGGCGCTTGGCCAAGCGGTGGGCGGCATCGTTGTGCCGTGAATCTGCTTGAGCAACACCACGGGCCAACGGTAGCTTGTCGCTCATGTTTTTTCGCACCTCGCTGATCGTTGCAGCCGGCATTCTTGCCTCCTGTTCCTCTCCGAAAACAAGTCTCACCCCCAAGGCCGAATTTTCTGGCGACTGGGAAGAGTTCGAGCGCTTGGCCAAGCGCAACCGCACACGAGTCGCACTGCCGCCATTTGAAACCACGCCGCAGGCCTCGCTCGACGCCATCACGGCCGCGACCGCCGATGCTGACGCCCGGCTCGATACCATCGGCATCATCAAGCCAAGCGAGGCGACCTTCGACAACACGATCGGCGCGCTCGATGACTTGGCGTTTGATCTGTCGCTGGTGGCCAACCGCACCTACATGCTCAAGGAAACCAGCGAGAACGCCGAGCACCGCGCGCAGGCCACCGAGGCGATCAAGCAGTTCGACGAGTGGGCCGTCGGCCTGGACTATCGCGAGGATGTTTACCGCGTGGTCAAAGCGTACGCCGACTCGTCGCCCAGGCTAAGCGGCGAGGCCAAGCGTCTGCTCGAGCAGACGCTGCGCGACTATCGACGGGCCGGCCTGCACCTGGGCAAGCCTGAGCGTGACGAAGTTGAGCGGCTCCGTAAGGAACTCTCCGCCGCGACCACCGAG
>CAJWPV010000318.1 GCA_913045395.1 uncultured Verrucomicrobiota bacterium
CCCTCGGTCACGCTGCCGAGCCAGTTGATGTTGCCGGAGCAGGCTAGCATGCATTCGCCAAGCATGGTCTTGCCGGACGAAGCATGACCAACCAAGGCTACATTCCTCAGATTTGAATGGGTGTAGTTGTTCATTGATGTTAGGTAAAAAAGGGCGGGCAGTAGGCTCCGTAGCATTGGCATTTGCAAGCAAGAGATATTCACCGCAAGGCCGGTTCGTTTGGGTTGTTGATTCAAGTGTTTCGAACACAGCGTGTTAGGTTGATTTCTTGTTTTTTCGTCGCGCTTGGCCAAGCGCTCCCTTACCGTGCCGCGCCAATGGCGACCGTTAAGCCTTTTCAAGCTCTTTTACCCGATTTTGGACGGGCTTCCGAAATTTGCGAACTCCCCTACGACGTTATGTCCGCCGCCGAGGCCAGGCAAATGGCCAAGGGGCGGCCGCAGAGTTTTCTGCGCGTGAGTAGGCCGGAAATCGACCTGCCCGAGGGAACCGCCCCGACCGCCCCCACCGTTTATGCCAAGGCCCGTGAAAACTTTGACCGCCTCATCGCCGAGGGCGTGCTGCGTAAGGATGACCAGGCGCACTATTACCTCTACCGACAAATCATGGGAGAGCATCGACAGCTTGGCCTTGTCGCCTTGGCCAACTGCGCTGAGTACGATGCAAACACCATCCGCAGGCACGAGTTCACTCGACCCGAAAAGGAGGACGACCGCGTTGCCCATCTCGAGGCACTCGACGCACAGACCGGCCCGGTGTTTTTGACCTACCCGGCCGATGCCGGGCTGGACGAGTTATTAGATCGCATCGCCAGCGGTGAACCGGACATCAACTTCACCTCGCCCGACGGAGTGCAGCACACGTCGTGGACGCTGGTATCGGAAGGGGACACCCAGTTCATCAAGAGTCGGTTCGATTCAATCCCGAACCTATACATCGCCGACGGGCATCACCGTAGCGCCGCGGCATCGCGGGTGGCCAAGCGGCGATCCAGCAGCGGAAGCAGCGATCTTTTTTTGACCGTGCTCTTCCCGCATGACCAGGTGCAAATACTAGCCTACAACCGTGCCGTGCGCGACCTCAACGGCCGGTCGCCGGAGGTGTTTCTCGGCGCGCTTGGCCAAGCGTTCGACATCGAGGATAGCGGCTTGGACAAGCCAAAAGGTAAACACGAAATCTGCCTTTACCTCGAGGGCCGGTGGCGTACGCTGCGGCCCAAGGCCAGTTCGATCGATTCGGACAATCCGATCAAGCAACTTGACGTCAGTATTTTGCAGGATCACGCCCTGGGGCCGCTGCTGGGCATCGACGATCCGCGTCGCAGCGAACGTATCGCCTTCGTCGGCGGCATCCGGGGTACGGGAGAATTGGTGAAGTTGGTGGACGATGGGCAATTCGCCTGCGCGTTTTCTATGCGCCCGACGAGCATCGAGGATCTGATGAGCATCGCTGATGGCGGCGGCATCATGCCGCCGAAGAGCACCTGGTTTGAACCCAAGCTGCGCGACGGGATGTTTTGTCACCAGATCGGTTGATCATTTCCCAGCAGACGCCTCGCGCACCCGCTCAAGGATCACTTCCGCAAGGAATGGCTCGGTGCCGATGCTGGCCGAGTACCAGATGCGTTTGCCCTGTCGCTCGGTGGGATTCACCCAGGTCGGCTGGTCGTTGGCCAAGCGCTGTTGCACCCGTTTTTCCGGTTCGCCCAGCTTTACCGGGATGTCCTGGCACGAGTGCAGACCGTCGCTGATAAAAAACGGCACGATGACGATGTTCCGCGTGGTGGCCAATTCGTAGCACGATTCAACGGGTGGCTTCTCCTCGAGAAACACCGCCCGCACATCGGCATACTCACGCTTGTTCCGAATCAATGTCACCTGCTGCTCGATGGCCTTTCGTGAGTTTTCATTTTTGGACGTGCCATGCCCGGCGATGAACAGCGTTGTGTCACCCGGTTTTGGACGTAGGGGAAACGGGTGTTTCTCCACGATTCCCTTGGCGCGAGACAGCAACGCGCCGGTCATGCTCGCGTGCGTGCCGACTACGCCGCAGTAGTATAGCGTCTGCCCGTCGTTTTGGCGGACACGCCCGAACGATCCGTCGTCGTTTGCCTGGAAGCCAAGCTCGAGAGGCAGCACTTCCTCCGTGAAGTAACCCTCGCTGATGAACAGCGGCACGATGAAGACGCGCCTGGCCGTGACGCTGCGCAGCACGCCGTTCACAGCGGGTTGCTGCTTGAGGAAGCCTTCCCGCACCTCGGCGAACAGTTGGCGCGAACGCAGTTCAGCGGCGTGCTGGCGTGCCGGCTTGGCTGAATCGGCGTTCAGCGTCGAGCCGTGTGCCACCAAGACCAGTGCACTGTCTGAAAAGTAGTCCGGCATGGCCGTTGGCGAAATTGGTCGTCCAGTCACTCGCCTGTTGCAAGCCGGAACTTTGCGCTTGACCAAGCGATCAAAAAAAACAGGCAGCGTTTCCGCTGCCTGCCGTGAATTGTTAACTTAAGTCTGGGCTTATTCTCACGGGCCGTCGTCGCCATCGTCGTTGGCGTCGATGACATCATCACGCTTGTTCTTGAACTCCTCGCGAATCTCCTTGAGCCGGGTGCGAACCTCTTCGCTGTTGCCCTTCATGCTCTCAACCCAATCGGCCCGCAGGCCTTTAAGCTGCTCGCGCAGGCCATCCTTATCCTCATCGGTGGCATCCTTTAGCTGTTTGTGCAGACCTTTGACCTTTTCGTGTTGTTCCTTTGCAGCTGCTTTGAAGGCATCGCGGAGCTCCTTTATTTTCTCGTCATCGCGAACCAGTTTCCCGAACGCACCGCCACCCTTGCGACCTTTCTTGCCACCTACCTCGTTACCTTTTTTCTTGGCATCGCC
Source organism: uncultured Verrucomicrobiota bacterium (assembly GCA_913045395.1). GTDB lineage: Bacteria > Verrucomicrobiota > Verrucomicrobiia > Limisphaerales > UBA1096 > UBA1096. Next base: position 2,877 of record CAJWPV010000318.1, read on the forward strand.
ACGTTTCTTTTTGCGCTTGTCGA
>CAJWPV010000319.1 GCA_913045395.1 uncultured Verrucomicrobiota bacterium
CCAAGGATGAGCCGAAGGCCAAGGCCAAGGATGAGCCGAAGGCCAAGGACGAGCCGAAGGCCGAGGGCAAGAAGGATGATTCAGCGTCCGAGGAGGAGACTGATAGCAGCGTGGCAGCGCCTTCCGCACAGGAATTGCTGACCAGCGATGACCCGACTCCACAAAAGGTTATTAAGGCCAAGAAATCGAAAAACGTCCACTCGGGGATCGCCACTATTCTGGCCACTTTCAACAACACTCACGTCTCCCTCTCCGACAAGCAGGGCAACTTGATCGCCTGGTCCACGGCCGGCAAAAATGGTTTCCGGGGGTCACGCAAGAGCACCTCCTACGCAGCGCAAAAAGTTGCACAGGATGCTGCCCGCCGTGCCATGGCTCACGGCCTGAAGGAGATCGAGGTTCGGGTGAAGGGTCCCGGTTCCGGCCGTGAATCCGCTATCCGCGCCTTGCAGGCGGTGGGTCTGGAGATCACGTCCATTCGGGATGTCACCCCGATCCCGCACAACGGATGCCGCCCGAAAAAGCGGCGCAGGGTTTAACCAGGAATTTAAGGCATGGCACGTTATACAGGTCCACGCGACAAGATCAGCAGGCGATTCGGCGTCCCCGTTTTTGGGCCGTCAAAATACCTCGAGCGCAAGAATTACCCGCCGGGCACTCACGGACCCCGGGCGCGACGTAAGTACACCGACTACGCGCTTGCGTTGATGGAGAAGCAGAAGCTTCGCTTCCACTACGGGTTGATGGAGAAGCAGTTCCGCTCCATTTATGAGAAGGCTCATCGGCACCGGGGTGTTACGGGTGAGATCATGCTTCAACTGCTTGAGTGTCGTTTGGACAACGTCATATACCGACTTGGCTTTGGCGCCACCCGCGCACAAGCGCGCCAGATGGTTTCCCACGGTCATGTGGTGGTGAATGGTGGCAAGATGACCATTCCATCCTACACCGCCAAGGTCAACGATGTGGTCGAGGTAAAGGATACGAGCGGCTCACGCCAGTTGGCCACGCGTAATTTGGAGTACTCCACTAGCCGGGTGGTGCCCGAGTGGTTGCAGTTGGAGAAGGATGCATTCAATGGAACCGTGCTACGGTTGCCTACACGCGATGAAATACAGCCCATCGCCGATGAACAAACCATTGTAGAATTTTATTCCCGTTAAACTTCCGGCCTCTCGGGAGGTTGGAAAAGCAATTATATGGACTCCTCATCAACGGGAATAACAGTGACGGGGTCAGGTTAAAATTGCTCAAAAACTAAAAACATATGCCAATAAGACTAGGTCATTTCGAGAAACCAAACAAGCTGAGGAAGACGGACGATAGCACCGACACCTTCGCTAGATATGAGGCGGAGCCGTTTGAGACCGGCTTCGGCCACACCATAGGAAACTGTCTTCGCCGGGTGCTTTTGTCCTCGCTTGAGGGAGCGGCCATCACCTCAGTGAAAATAGAGGGGGCGGATCACGAGTTCACCTCAGTGCCGGGGGTCGTCGAGGATGTCACCGACATCGTCCTGAACCTTAAGAAAATCAGGTTCCGTCACACTGGCCGGGAGCCACAGGAAGTTCGCCTAAGCGTTACCGCCGATGGCGCGGTCACTGCCGCCAATCTGGAACTGCCCCCGGGTCTGAAGATCGTCAACAAAAAGCAGGTCATCTGCACGACAGACAAGAAGAAGAAGGTCGACATGGTGATGGAAGTCCAGGTAGGCCGCGGCTTCCTGGCGGGCGATGCCAACAAAAAACCGGATCAGGTCATTGGCGTGATCCCGATCGACTCCATTTTTTCCCCAGTCACCCGTGTGCGGTACGAGGTGGAGGCCGCGCGTGTTGGGCAGCGAACCGACTACGACAAGCTGGTGCTCGAGGTTTCCACCGACGGCCGCATGACTCCAGACGAGGCCCTGAAGCAAAGCTCCGAGATTCTGGCGCACCACCTGAATGTTTTCACCGGGATCAACGATGAAACATTCGAGTTTGAGCAGGATGCCAAGGCCAAGGACGAGGATCGCGAGGCCATGCGAAAGCTACTCAACACAAGCGTCAACGAGATCGAGTTGAGCGTCCGTGCGGCCAACTGCCTCAACAACGCGAACATCACCACCTTGGGCCACCTTGCGATGAAGTCCGAGTCCGAGATGCTAAAGTATCGCAATTTCGGCAAGAAATCCCTCACCGAGATCAAGGATAAACTCAAGGAGTACACCCTTTCACTGGGTGAAAAGATCGATCCGACCCTTCTCGACACGCCTCCAACGGCACCCCCGCCGGATGCCTTCGAGGATCCGCCGATCGAGGACAAAGAATAACCTGCCACCTGCCATGCCATGCGACATAGAATAAGAACCGCCAAGTTGGGCCGCACTGGGGAGCATCGAAACGCGATGCTCGCCAACATGGTGTCCAGCCTCATCGAGCAGAAGGAAATCACCACCACCCTGGCCAAGGCCAAGGCGGCGCGCGTCGTTGCCGAGAAGATGGTGACTCTCGGCAAACGGGGCACCCTGCACCATCGCCGCTTGGCAGCCGCACGGTTGCGTGCGCCCCAACGCAGGTTTTTCCCCAGGGCCAAGGGAGTCTCCGGCAAACAGCTTCGCGAACAGTGGAGCCGAGAGCACGATGTGGTTCGCATCCTGTTTGATGAGATCGCCCCTTCGTTTCAGGATCGCATGGGTGGATACACACGCATTATCAAGCTCGCCGGCGTCCGCAGGGGGGATGGCGCGCAGATGGCCATCTTGAAGTGGGTGGACGAGACGCTTCAGGAGAAGGCCAAGGCGTCACCAACGCCCGCTGCTAAGCCTGCTGCCGATCAAGACAAAGCCGGGGAAACGGCGCAAACCACAGAACAGGTCGAACCTGCCGCTGAGGAACCTGCCGCCGAGGAACCTGCCGC
>CAJWPV010000320.1 GCA_913045395.1 uncultured Verrucomicrobiota bacterium
AATGCGTTTCTGTATGTGGACTGAGTCATGAATGTTCGAGCGCCAGTTGCGGATGAACTTTTTTCGCGGCGAGAACTGTTACTACGCGGCGGCGCGGGATTTGGCGCGTTGGCGCTCAGCGGGTTGCTCGCGCGCGACAACGCCCTAGCCAAGGCGGCGCGGCCGTCGTTTGTGCAGCCGCATTTTGCGCCCAGGGCCAAGCGAGTGATTTTCCTGTTCATGGAGGGTGGGCCAAGCCACATCGACCTGTTCGATCCCAAGCCGCTGCTCAACAAGCTCGCCGGGCAGCGGATGCCGCAGAGTTTCAAGCGGCCGATCACGGCGATGGGCGAAACGGAGTCGCCGCTGCTCGCCAGTCCGCGTACATGGAAGCGCCACGGCCAAAGCGGCGCCTGGGTGAGCGACTGGCTGCCACACACCGCCGGGTGCGTCGATGATCTCGCGGTGATTCGTTCCTGCTGGACCAACGGCATCAACCACTCGGGCGGCGTTTGCCAAATGAACACCGGCCAACCGCTGGCCGGCCGGCCCTGTCTCGGCTCGTGGGTGAATTACGGGCTCGGCACCGAGAACGAAAACCTGCCGGCGTTCGTCGTGATGACCGACACCAAATCGACGCCGACAAACGGGCCGCGCAACTGGAGCGCCGGTTTTATGCCGGCAGCATACCAGGGCATCCGGCTCAACCCGGGCGCGGAGCCGTTTCGCCATCTGAACACCCCCAAAGGTGTGACACCTGAGACGCATCGGCGAAAGCTCGAGTTGTTGCGGCGGCTCAACGAGCGGCACCGCGCAACGCGAGGACACCAAAGCGAACTCGAGGCGCGCATCCGCAGCTATGAGCTGGTCTATCGAATGCAGGCCGCCGCGCCTGATGCGGTGGACTTGAGTCGCGAAACGGAGGCGACCCGGCAGCTTTACGGCTTTGGCAACAAGGACACGGAGCCGTTTGGTCGGTGTTGCCTGCTTGCGAGGCGAATGGTCGAGCGAGGCGTGCGGTTTGTTCAGATTTATCACGGCGCAGGCAGCAAGTGGGATTCGCATTCGAAGATGGAGGTCAACCACTCGCGTCAGTGCTTGCAGAGCGATCTGCCGACCGCTGGGCTGCTGAAGGATCTCAAATCGCGTGGGTTACTGGAGGAGACGTTGGTGATCTGGGGCGGCGAGTTTGGTCGCACGCCGATGAGCGAGAAGGGCGACGGGCGCGACCACAACCCAACCGGTTTCACCATGTGGATGGCCGGTGGGGGTGTCAGGGGCGGCCAGGTGATTGGCGCGACCGACGAGCTGGGGCTGTGGGCGACGAAGGATCGGCTACACGTGCACGATCTGCACGCTACGGTGCTGCATCTGCTGGGGATTCACAATCTCGACCTCATTTACCACTATAAGGGACGCCCAGAAAATCCCACCATCAACGAGGGCGAGGCTTACAAGGAAATCACCGTGGGATGATTTTTCACGCTTGCCAAGTGTCAGCGGCGGCTTCAGCATTGCGCCGAGTGGCGGTTGTCTACTTTGGGTGATTGCCTAAAAAAAGGACCTTTATGGGAAACAAAATATTCGTGGGCGGACTGAATTGGGACGCTACTGAGGACGACATTAGGGAGGCTTTTGGAGCATCCGGCACGATCACCGAGGCGGTGGTGGTGCAGGATCGTGACACGGGCAGGTCACGCGGTTTTGGCTTTGTGACCTATTCCAGTGATGAGGAAGCCAACGCTGCTGTTGAGAAATTCGATGGCGAGGAGTTCATGGGACGCAAGCTGACCGTGAACGAGGCCCGCCAGCGCGAGGATCGAGGCGGAGGCGGAGGCGGAGGCGGAGGCGGAGGTTATCGCGATCGCGGTGACCGCGGAGGCCGCCGTGATAATTGGTAGGCCATTTCGAATTTAATAATCGCGGCTTCCGTGCCACGTCACGGGATCCTGCTTGTAGTAAGACCGGAGTTCTGCATACAGCTCCGGCCTTTTCTTTTTTAATTGCCGGGGCTTCTCGAAAAACGCCTCGGTGGCCGTTGCAAAAAACTCAGCTGGGTTGGTGGTGCCGTAGTGGTCAATCACCGTCTTTTTGCCCTTGGCCGCTCTGTTCTGTAGTCGCTCGAATTCCCGGCTGAACACCAGCGCCCAGGACCGGTACACCGGCTTGCGCCCGGCCCAATCCCCCCCTTGTCCAAGTGGGGGTGCGCCGTCGGCGACACCATCGATCTGATCAAGCTGATGCGCGAACTCGTGCATCACAACGTTTCGGCCGTCATAGGCATTCCTGCCGCCTCTTCGACTCGAGTCCCAGGCGAGCACCACTGGCCCGTACTGCCACGACTCGCCCAGTCGATGCGCTTGGCTGTTCTCGTCGTACGGGTTTTTTGCCAGGTATGAGCTGGGATAAACAAGGATGGTACGCAGCGTCGGGTAGTAGGCCGGTTCGCGGTGCAGCAGCAACAGGCAGGCCTGGGCGGCGATCGTCACGCGGATCTCGTCGTCCATCTCCAGCCCTCCGCACCCCTCGAATCGTTTCTCGGTGAGGAACACAAGGATATGTTCCTGCAACTCCCGCTGGTCGGCGGCGGACAGTTGCCCGTAGACTCCGAGATTTGACTCTAGGACGTTTATCCACTCCATGGGGAATTTTCTCTGCCGGATTTTCCTGCGCCGCCGTTTTGTGAAAAAGCCGAACACCGGCGGAAACCCTCCACGCGCCCGGCGACAAAGGCCAACATTAAAGTCGTGAGCGCTGGGGTGTGGTGATAACTTTTCCGGCGCATGAAATCCATCAAACGTAGAATGTTCTTGAAAAGTGGCTTGGCCGCGTCCGCGCTGGGTTTCCCGGCGCTTGGCCAAGTGCGGGGGGCCAACGACAGGGTACAGGTGGCGCTGATTGGGTGCGGC
>CAJWPV010000321.1 GCA_913045395.1 uncultured Verrucomicrobiota bacterium
TCTAGAAACCCTGCTGGACAACGCCCCCGAGCAGGAGACGGCCGAGGTGGACGACACGCTGAAACAGTTCGCCGACGCGTTCTCCGAGCAGCACGGATTGGTCATCAGCTTCACAGCTGATGCACGCAAACACCTAGCCAACCTGGCCGGGGAGTCGTCCCTTTCGGTGTATGATTTTTGCAAGGTGCACTTTCGCGACCTGCATTTCGGGCTGAAGCTGATCTCTGGCAACACTGGAACAACGGAGTTTGAACTGGACGAATCGTTCGCTAAAGATCCAGACACCGCCTTGAGCGAACGGGTGGTCGCCAGTTACAAAAGCAAGAAACCATAGAGCCAGATTTCGGATTTAATACGTTGCCCGGCCGCCAGAGATGTCAAACACGGCTCCGGTGCTAAACGAGACTTCATCCGACGAGAGCCAGGCAATCATAGCCGCCACTTCTCCAGCCTGGCCAACGCGGCCCATCGGGATTTTCGACACCATGTAGTCGATGTGCGCCTGAGTGCATTGCTTGAGGATCTCCGTCTCGATCACCGCCGGCGTGATGCAATTCACCCGGATGTTTGTATCTGCCAATTCCTTGCCCAGGGACTTGGTCAGGCCAATCACGCCGGCCTTTGCGGCGCTGTAGTGGGAAGCCGTCGGGTTGCCCTCCTTGCCGGCGATCGAGGCGACGTTGACAATGCGGCCCCACCCTGCCTTGAGCATCCCAGGCACGAACGCGCGACAGCAGAGGAACACACCGTAGAGGTCGATGTCGATCACGTCGCGCCACTCCTGCGGCGTACATTCCCAGAGCATCTTGTTGACGCCCGCTATGCCGGCGTTGTTGACAAGAATGTCAACGTGCCCGTGGCGGCCAATCACTTGCCCAGCCGCTGACTCAACCGACTCCGGCTTGGCCAACTCGACGATGTCGCTCGTCACCTCGCCGTCGTCGGCCAGCTTGGCCTTGGCCGCGTCGATCGCCACCTGGTCACGATCCCAAATCACACAGCACGCGCCCTCCCGCAACAGACGCTGCGCTGTTGCAAGGCCGATCCCTCGGGCGCCGCCGGTCACCAACGCTGTTTTCCCCTGTAAACTCAACTGAAGCGGCGCGTTAAATACGGGGTGTAGGTCGGAAAATCAATTGAAATTCCCCGCCACCAGATTCGCGAGTGGCTTGATCAACTGAGGATAAGGGTAATCGCGGTCTTATAGGCGATGGATCAATCGGGCACGCTGGCCGGAAAACTTCGCCTCGGCCTTTGAAACAACCGGCGGAACATAAATCCATACGATCTGTTCCATGAATTAACTCCGTATTCTGAGCCGTTTCCTTAAAAAATCTACTTTCCCGGCTGCCCGGGCGGAATCATCTCGCTGCCCTGCAAAATGTAGTGGTAAAGCGCCTCGATCTGCAGCTCCGCATCGCCGTCCAGCACCTCGAACAGGGCGCTTTGGCCCTGATGGAAATAGGCCGGCATCTTGGTTTGCGGATCGACCCGCAGCGGATTGCGCATCCACCTCCGAAAATACTCCGGCAACAATCGTTCGCCGACCCTTGCGAGATTGATGCCCTGCGCGTCGAACACCTGCGCCGGCTCCAACTCACCGATACCGTGGCAGCTAAAGCAGAAAAAACCACCGTTGGCTGAAACCAGTTTGCGGCCAAGTCTCGCCTTCTCCTCATCGACCGGCATATCAGGCGGCGTCATCGGCGGATGGCCGTTGAGCAGGGCCAAGCCCTTTGCCAAGCTGTCCGCACGCGCGGGAAACGATGGCATGCGCGCAGCCAGCCAAGGCCGTTGTCGCTTGGCCAATGAACCACTCAAAATGCGCCCGGCCCGCTCCGGCTTCAGTTTGCCGCCGAGCACGTTGAACGGCGGGATGAGGGCCATCTGCCCGTGGCAATTGTCGCAGTTGGCGTCGGCCGACTGCCGCAACGCAAACTCCGCGAGGCTCGCTTGGCCAAGCGACGCCCTGCCCTCGCGCAAAAAGAGCCGCAGCGCCGCACGATCGTCGCCGCTCAACGGGAACCTTGGCGACTTGGCCCCAGCCTGCTTGTTAGCCAGACAACCCTTGGCCAAGTCGGCGATTACCGGCGCGGAGAAATGATTTTCGAGTTTGAGCGCGTGGCAGTTCAGGCAGCCGGTCGATTGAACCAGTTTGCGGCCCTTTGCTATCGACGATGCGACAGGTGAAAAAAACTCCCGACTGGGCGAACTGGCCGACTGAAAAAGAAACGCCGACAGCGCGGCAGCCTCGTCCGGCTTGAGGCCAAAGTTAGGCATGCGATTCCAGCGATAATGTGCCTGTGGGTTTGACAGAAACGCGGACAGCAAACCGGCTTGACCAAACTTCCACCGCACGTGGCGAAGCGCAACTTTGCCCTCCGCCGGAGGATCCCCAGCCGTCGTGTGACACGCGGCACAGTTGAGTTGTGAGAAAAGTTTTTGGCCCTTCTCTGCCGTTGCCACATCGACTTTCACCGCAGGAAACGAATCACTGGATTTGAGCGAACCGAGAAACGCGGCGATCACCCTGGCGTCGGCATCGGCGCTCGCACTGTGCAGCATTGACGGCATGTTGGCCTGCGGACTCAGTTGGGCCGGGTTGAGGATCCACCCAGCCATCCAGCTTGCGTCGAGCCGCGAGCCGATCCCGTCGAGTGTCGGGGCGTCCATCGCCAATTCCGGCATGCCAAGCGCGTGGACTCCATCGGCGTGGCACTTGAAGCAGCGAAACCGGGCGGCAAGCTGACGGCCGCGCCGCAACGCCGCTCCCCGGGCGAGTCGCTCCTCAGGTTTATGCTTCAAAAATTTGGGTGGGATCGGCTCGTGGCCATGGTCAGGTGTGGCCCAGTACAGCCTGAAAAAAGCGTCTCCATTGGGCGGCGAAG
>CAJWPV010000322.1 GCA_913045395.1 uncultured Verrucomicrobiota bacterium
TGCCGCCCTTGTCGGCCCTGGCTTGAACCTTGACTGAATCGACGAACATTGTGGTGGGGTGCCGGCTCCGCGGATGGGCCGGTTCAAAACAAAAATGGCGAGGCCGATTGCCCCGCCATTCGAAATTGTCAGTGCGCTTGCCTAGTTCGCCGCGGCTTCCAGGTCCACCACGTTGATCCGTCGCCCGCCTTTGTCGAACTTCACATGGCCATCGGCCAGCGCGAACAGCGTCCAGTCGCGCCCCTGGCCCACGTTTCGCCCGGCGGTGAACTTGGTGCCGCGCTGGCGAACAAGAATGTTGCCGGCGATCACCGACTGCCCGCCGAATTTCTTGACGCCCAGCCGCTTGCTTGCGCTGTCGCGACCGTTGCGGGAACTGCCTTGTCCTTTCTTATGTGCCATGACTTATGAGCTAATCTTGTTGATCTTGAGAACGGAAAGATCCTGCCGGTGCCCGTTCTTGTTGCGGTACCCCTTGCGGCGTTTCATCTTCCAAATCACAAGCTTCGGGCCCCGTGTGTGCCGAACCACCTCGGCCTCGACCTTGGCGCCGTCAATCGTCGGGGTCCCGATCTTCACGGAGCCGTCCTGGTTCACCATCAGCACCGTGTCGATGGTCAGGGTACTGCCTTCGTCACCGCTTACGCGATTCACCTCAATGGTGGCTCCCTCGGTCACCTTGTATTGCTTGCCTCCCGTTTTTACTACCGCGTACATCTCCAAAAAGGGCGGGAAGCAGAGCAGAACCTCTATCTCGTGTCAACCACTGTCACGCTCTATTTTGGGCCGTCTTGGCGTCTTTTTGGCCTCAACCTGCCTAGAGCGGCGAAAAAGCGACTCTTGGCCAGGCGCTTGGCCAAGTTTATAGTCCAGCCCGCATGAGAACTCCATTTGCTTGGCTGACGGGGCTTGTTGCCTTTTTACTCGTTTCTCCGGCAGACCCCTTGGCCGAGGCCGCCGATCGGCCCAATATCATCTTTTTCCTGTCAGACGATCATCGTTGGGACCGAATGGGCTGCGCCGGGCATCCGTTTTTGAAAACGCCGACGATGGATCGCCTGGCCGCACAGGGGGTGCGGTTCAGCAATATGTTCGTTACGACGTCGATCTGCGCTGCCAGCCGGGCCACCCTCCTGACCGGCCTCTACGAGCGGACACACCAGTTCACATTCGGCACGCCGCCGATCGCCGGCAAGTTCAGCCAAGCGAGCTACCCTGCGGTGTTGCGTGGAGCCGGCTATCGCACCGGCTTCATCGGCAAGTTCGGCGTTAAAGTCGCCCAGGTAGACCGCGAGGCGATGTTTGATACCTTCCAGCCAATCGGCCGCAACCCCTATTTGAAAAAGCAGCCGGATGGCTCACTGCGCCACGAGTCCGAGCTGGCCGGCGACCGCGCGATCGAGTTTATCAACCAACAAAAGGGCGATGCCCCGTTTTGTCTGTCGGTCAGTTTCAATGCCGCCCACGCCGAGGACGGTGACAAGCGACCGGGCATCGGGCACTTTCCCTGGCCAAAGGCGGTTGACGGCATGTACGAGAATGTCGAGATCAACGCGCCACGGCTGTCCGATCCGAATATTTTTCAGAGCCACCCGCAGTTCATGAAGGATTCGATGAACCGCATCCGCTACTTTTGGCGCTGGGACACGCCTGAAAAATACGCGACCAACCTACGCGCCTACTACCGCATGATCAGCGGCATCGACAACGTCATGAACCGCGTGATCGCGCACCTCGACAAAGTGGGTGTGGCCGATAACACCATCATCATCTTTTCCGGCGACAACGGCTACTACGAGGGCCAGCGCGGCTTCGCCGGCAAATGGTCGCACTACGAGGAGTCGCTTCGTGTGCCGCTGATTATTTACGATCCACGCGCCGCAAAAAAACAACGCGGCAAAGTGGCCGGCCAAATGGCGCTCAACACCGACATCGCACCGACTATTCTCAGCTACGCCGGCACCAAAGTGCCTGGGCATTATCAGGGCCGCAGCCTGCGACCGATCATGAACGGCGGGAAACCGAACGACTGGCGCAAAGACACCTTCTGCGAGCACCTGATGGAAAATGCCACCATTCCCAAGTGGGAGGGCGTGCGGGGCCGCCGTTACGTTTACGCCCGCTACTTCCAGCAGGAACCGCCGTACGAATACCTGCACGACCTGCGAAAAGACCCGGATCAGTTGCAGAACCTCGTCGACGATTCAGCGCACGCCAAAATCCTCAAGCGCCTGCGCAAACGCTGCAACGCCCTGCGCGACGAGTACGGCGGCGAATACGACCCATCACTCGTCGCCAACTACAAAAAGGAGCAAAACCGTAAACGCGCCGAGGCTCAAGCCAGGCGCAAAGCGGTCCAACAAAAAAAGCAGCGACAAAACTGACGCTGTCTTGCCAACGCCAACGCCTGCTCAGTTGCTCGATTGTTTGAATTATCGATAGAAGATATTTTTCAAGATACGCCATCAAAGACAACATAATATGATAAGAACAACACAATCACCACGATAGGATATCCACATTCATAATCAAAAAAAATGCACCGAGTCCCGTCGCGGCTTCTCCGTCGCCTTGGCAATCTGCTTTGGAGTCGCAATCACGCCGCCAGCGGCATTTGGACAGGAAAAAGGCAATGATGATTTCGCAACGCGCCTTGCCAACCTGGAGAAACGGATCGAGGAGGAACAAAAGAGGCAGCACATTCCTGGCGTGGCAATCGCGGTCGTCAAAGATGACAAGGTCGTGCTTGCGAAGGGATTCGGCTACCGCGACATGGAGACAGAACAGCCCGTCACGCTAGAAACTTTGTTTGCGATCGGGTCGACCACAAAGGCTTTCACGGCCACGCTCATCGGCATGTTGGCGGCAGATATCGGCGGCTTTGG
>CAJWPV010000323.1 GCA_913045395.1 uncultured Verrucomicrobiota bacterium
CATCAACAACATTTACACCGACGACAAGGTCAAGGACTACATCGTCGACATGGTCTGTTGCACGCGCGACCCGGAGCCATACGGCATCGACGTCGCCGACTTCATCCAACTCGGCGCCTCGCCGCGGGCCACCATCGCCCTCACGCTGACGGCCAAGGCGCACGCCTTCCTGCGCGGGCGCGGTTTCGTCACGCCGCAGGACGTGAAGAGCGTCGCGCAGGATGTCCTGCGCCATCGAGTGGCCGTCACCTTCGAGGCCGAGGCCGAGGAGAAAAACGCCGAAACCATCATCCAAAAAATCCTCGACGAACTCCCCGTCCCGTAAACCAAGCGCTTATCCAAGCGGTTCCCATCGAGGGGCCGTTTGCATTGACAACGGTTACGGCTTCGTTGAGCGTCCCGCCCACACAGTACGCCAATCAAACCGGCAACCTGTACCTTGAACACGACCCGCTCCCGATCCGATGACCGGCTGGCTCAAGAATTACTCCCCGCAACGCTTCCTGATTTCCTTCGCGCTGGCAGCGTTTGTCGGCCTAATGGCGTCAGTCGCCTCGGAGGTGTTCGTGCTTGGCATCGCGTGGATCAACGAGGTGCTGTTCGTAGCCCCGCATGCGCGCGAGTTTGCCGATTCCGCCGTGCTACTCCCATGGTTCACAGTACTGGCTCCAGTTGTGGGCGGCTTGATTGTCGGCGGGCTGCTGTTGCTCCTGCGCGGCAACCGGCCGCACGGTATTCCGGATGTCATATTCTTGTCCCAAACCGGCGACAGCCACATTCCTGTCCGCACTGGACTGCTGACCACGTTCACCAATTTCACCTCGATCGGCTTTGGCGCGTCGGTCGGCATGTACGGCCCGTTGGCAAGCCTGGGCGCATTCGTCGGCTCGCTTCTGGCCAAAGTTACCGCAGACCACCGGCGGTTGGGCGTGATCGCAGTAGCGTGCGGAGTATCGTCAGCCATCTCGACCGCTTTCAACGCGCCAATCGCCGGTGTGATCTTTGCCCACGAGGTCATACTGCGCCACTACTCCATCCGCGCCTTTGCGCCAGTGACTATTTCCGCCTACGTTAGCCAGGTGATGGCCACGGAGGTTTTTAACCGCCCACGCCTGCTCGAGGTTGGCGAGGTCAGCATTCAGCACGCGTACGAATACTGTGCCTTTCTGTTTGTGGGCGTCGTTGGGGCTGCAGTGGCGATCTTTTACATGCGCAGTGTGCTCATGTCTGAAAAACTTGCCGGCAAACTCAAACTACCTATCTGGATCAAGCCGCCCTTGGCAGGTCTGGTACTTGGACTGATCTGCCTTGGTGTGCCGGAATTGCTGGGGGTTGGTCTAGATACAACCAAAGCTACTCTCAATATTGAGCAGGTTCGCGCCGGCAACCTCGATTACATCACCGGCATGACTACTATGGAGTCGGTCATCGATGCCAATGCCAAGGAATTCGTTCTAAAGGCAATTTTTCTGCTCGTTGTGTTATGCATAGGCAAGTCATTGATGACCGGCTTCTGCCTCGGGATGGGTTTCTGTGGAGGGGTATTTAGTCCTGCTCTTTTTATCGGAGCGACTTTTGGAGCGCTGTTCGGCCTAGCACTTGAGACGCTCGTTCCCGGCTCACTTAACCTCTCCTTCTACGCAATTTGCGGTATGGGCGCCGTGACCAGCGCCGTCATCGGCGCTCCGATCTCGACCATCCTCGTCGTGTTCGAACTCACAGAAAACTACGACCTGGCCAAGGCAGTGCTCATCAGCGTCGTATTCTCGAACATCATCTGTTCGAGGCTCTTTGGCCGCTCACTGTTCGATGTCCAATTGCTCGCGCATGGATTCGACTTTTCACTCGGCAAGGACAAAGTCGTTCTGCAGCAAAAAACCATTCGCGACTATGTCACGCACGAGTTTGTGAAGGTCTCCCCCGAAACACCGTGCAACCAGGCACTCGACCGCCTCCTGGCTGCCGACCAGACCGAAGGCTACATTGTCAGCGAAACGGACACCTATCTTGGCCAGATAACTGTTAATGAGTTGCTTCAAATTCAACGTAATCCGACTAAGCCCGATCACGCTGTCGGCGACCTCGCGCAACACGAACAGATCACGCTCACCGACATGACCTCCATTTTTTCAGCGATGAAAAAAGTCGAGGACTTTGTCGGCGAAAGTGTCCCGGTCGTCAGCGCCAAGGATCACCTCAAACTCGTCGGCGTCATCCCCGAAGGCAATATCTTCAAGGCCTACTCTGACGCCATCAGTGAAATCCGCCAGGAGGAATACGGCGACAGTTAGGCCTGCTTGACACGGAACACTCCCTCCTCGCCGGTTGCATCGACCTGCGAATCCGCAATGACGAGTCGGTGCTTGGCCAAGCGCTTGGCCAAGGTTCTCTCCGTGTGGCGATATGAAAAAAAGAGGCGAACGGTTTGCCCGGCGGTGAACTCGATGGACTCGCCTGCGACGCTCAACACGACCGACTCTGAAAACTCGAAATCGGCAATGATCCGCAACAATCCGTCAACCTCCTCAATCCCAAATCGCAACTGTCCCGCAGTCCGCGGCACTCCCAATCCCTCCAAAAACGACAGCAACCAATCACAAGTCTCAGCGTTGTCATACTGTGGCAGAACAGTTTCCACCCCGCACCGATAATCGTGGCCGGGCGCGAGATTGGCGCTGATCAGCAGTTGGTCGCCGTCGCGCAGCAGTGCGGCCAAGCGCGGCAGAATCACGTCCGGCTCAAGGTTCGGGATCATCCCAAAGAACGTGAACAGTCGCTTGGTTTCCGACAAAACGATCGTATCGAGCAATTGGCCAAGGTCAGGCGCGTTGGCCAAGTCGCACACAATCGGGTGGATGCGCTCAAGCGGCAACTCCGCCGCTGCG
>CAJWPV010000324.1 GCA_913045395.1 uncultured Verrucomicrobiota bacterium
CGCAGTCGATGAAACGGTTGTTGCGGATCACCACGCCGCGGTTTCCACCGGTGTCGAAATTGAAACCGATGCCACAGTTCGTCACCGTGTTCTCGTAAAACTGTGCCCGCTGCAAAAACGCCCCACCCAGCGCAATGCCGTTGGTGACATTCCGAATCTCGTTGTGATGCACGAGCACGCTGAGCCTTCCATTCGCCGCATCGGCGCCGCGGTGACTGACCATGATGCCGGTGCAGTAAGGCCAATCCGTCCCGGCGCTTGGCCCCCTGACGAAGTCCTCGACGATGCAGCGGCGAATCTCGATGATCGAGTCGCGATAGCCCGGCAGTTCTGAGTTGTCGCCCATGCCGGAGATCACGCGAACCGGGAACACCTCACGCCACGACGGGCGACCGCCCTGCGCCCCGAAGCCACTCACCTGAACCCGTTCGACCAACGCCTGCCGGGCCAGCAGATCGACGCCGGCCGTTTTTTTAAGGATCGGCCCGAGCGCCGCCTTCATACCGCTCCAGTTGCAATCCAGCGACAGGTCGGCGATCCGCAGGTTGTCGAAGTCGCGCCTTACCAGGCGCTGCGGCCCCCAGCCGCCGCTGATCACGCTGTGATAGGACGACTTGATCTTTCGATACCGTGCACCCGGCACGAGCTTGATTGTTGTCCTGCCAACACCGGCACCGACCACATGCCAGCGGGGGCGCACCCTTATCCCGTGGGTCTCGTATTCGCCCGGCAAAAAACGCAGGACCAACCCGTCGCCGTAGTAACCCTGCTCCCTGGCCAAGCGTTCGATCGCTTGGCCAAGCTTCGTCGCCGTCGAGGCGTCGATCGGCCTGGAAGCGGCTTGACCGTTCCCGAACGCCCCATGCTTGACTGCGAGCCAAACCGTCCGCTCCGGGGCCGCCGGCCACTCGATCTGCTGCGCCCAAGCGCTTGGCCAAGCGGCAAATATGACAACGAAACAGATTTGGAGGGACAACCGATTCACAGCGCTTGGCCAAGCTTGGCCCGGGTCTGTTCGCTCGTCAATTGAATGGTTGAAACCAGGTTGCGGAGTAGGCGTGACTTTATCGGGTGATGACACGTATAACCCCTCCGTGATGACCACTCGATTGCATTGGATCAGTCTGGCTTGGGGCTTGGCCGTGGGGTCTGTTTTTGCCGACGCAGAAACCAAGTCACAGGATGCCCCTGTGCCGCCTCCCGGCTACAAGTCGAAGCTGGAAATCATGGTGGCGTTCGGCAACGGGAAACTGGAGATCATCGACCGGGACGTGTCGCTGCCGGACGGCGTCGTGCTGGAAAGGGACATCGAGTACGGCGACGCCGGCGGCCACTCCCTGCAACTCGACCTGTACCGGCCGGCAACAATCGCCAGCCCGGTGCCGGCGCTACTCTTCATCCACGGTGGGGCGTGGAAAAGCGGCAAGCGACAGGACTACCATTTCTACACGGCGGCGTATGCCAAAAAGGGTTATGTGGTCGCGACAGCCTCATACCGGCTGAGCGGCCAGGCGCCGTTCCCGGCGGCGGTGCAGGACTGTAAATGCGCCATCCGCTGGCTCCGTGCCAACGCTAAAAAATACAAGATCGATCCTGATCAGATTGCCGCGGTCGGCGGCTCGGCGGGCGGACATCTCTCGATGATGCTGGGCTACTCGGATGATCCCGAGCTCGAGGGCGTCAGCGGCAACAGGGGTGTCAGCAGCCGCGTGAGTGCGGTGGTCAATATTTACGGCGTGTACGACATGACCACACAGATTGCCAAGGACGATGACTCGGTGAGAAGTTTTCTGCAGGGCAAATCGTTCGAGGAGGCCCCGGAGTTGTACCGACAATCGTCACCGCGATTTCACCTGGACAAAACCGATCCGCCCACACTGATCCTCCACGGGACGATTGACGAGACTGTTCCCGTCGGTCAATCGGATGCGCTGGCGGCTCACCTCAAGCGATTGAAGATTCCCCACGCCTACGGCCGGCTCGACGGTTGGCCGCACACGATGGACATCGCCAAACCGGTCAACGACTACTGCCAGTCGATGATGGACCGTTTTTTTGCCACCCACCTCCCGCTACCAGGGAAAAAACATTGACCCCCGCCATTTACAAACTGGCGTCGATCCGTTAAATCACCCGTCTTGTGATCCGGAGAACGCTGGACAGCTGTTGCGAGAAGGGCATTGTTGGGCTGGTACTGTCTGCGCTCGTCTTTTCGGCATTGGCCACCGGGGCAGTCCGGACGCTGGAGTTCGTGGTGGTGGAATGGCTGGTGGCTGCCTCAGGCCTGCTCTGGGTGGCCCGCACTTGGCTTGAGCCGCACCGCAATCGCCTGCTTTTTCCGCCGATTGGCTGGTGTCTTCTGCTCTTTCTTGGGTACGCGCTGTTTCACTACGTGCAGGCCGATGTCGAGTACACAGCCCGCCGCGAAGTGCTGCGCCTGCTGGTCTATGCACTGCTGTTTTTCGTGGCTTTGAACAATCTTCACAAGTCGGAATGGACTCAAATCGCGCTGTATGTGCTGGTGTTTACCGGAGCGGCGATCGCCGTCTATGGTATCGTGCAGATGATCGTGGAGGCGGAGCATGTCTGGCACTTCACCCGACCGGAGCAGTACAGGGGGCGCGGCTCCGGCACGTTCATCAACCCTAACCATTTCGCCGGCTTCCTCGGGATGCTGCTGCCGCTTTGCCTCGCGTCAGTGCTGACCGGCCGCATCAGCCAACCGATGCGCATCCTGCTCGGCTACTCGGCCCTGCTGCTGGTGGGCGGCGTGGCGGTAAGCATGTCGCGCGGCGGCTGGATCTCAACCAGCCTGGCCTTGGCCGCCATCGTCGCGGTGCTAGGCTGGCGAAAGC
>CAJWPV010000325.1 GCA_913045395.1 uncultured Verrucomicrobiota bacterium
GCGGTGCCTCCATGTGGTTCCTCATCCTGCCGCTCGTGCTGATGCTGGTGATGCCGATGTGGGCGATGATTTATCAGCTCTTCATCGCGCCCGGCTGGCTGGTGGCGGAGCAACCCAATTACCTGCTCGGCGGGATCGGGCTGGTCACCATCGCGCTGGAAATCTGGATGATCATCGAGGCGGTGAAACTATTCCCGAAAGCCAAGGGCGTGATTGAGGAAAACGCCCTCGACCGGCAGCCGGCATAAGTCCAGTTCACTGAACGCTGAAAACTTTACGCTCAATCGGTATCTTTGGCGGTTCGTTTGATCCGGTGCACAATGCCCATGTGCTGGTGGCCCGGGCGGCGCTGGAGGAACTGTCCCTCGACCGGTTGTTCATCGTCCCGGCAGCCCGGTCGCCGTTCAAACCGGAGCAACAACCGGCAAGCGCCAAGGTGCGTTTGCGGTTGCTACGTTTGGCCTTTGCGGGGCAATCCAATTGCGAAATCGATCTGCAGGAGTTGAATCGTGATGGCGTCTCATACTCGGTCGATACTTTGCGCGATTACACCGAGCGCTACCCTGAAGCCAAGCTGCATTATTTGATCGGCGCCGACCATGTGCCGATGCTGCCGCAATGGCGTGATGCCGACGACTTGGCCCAGCTGGCAGAGTTCGTCGTCGTTCCGCGTCCCGGCCAGTCAGTTGAAAAATTTCCAGAACCTTTCAGAGGCCAAGTATTGCGAGGTTGGCCGTTTGAGGTGTCCTCCTCCGCCATTCGCGAGCGTCTTAAGCTTGGCCAAGCGATCGACGGCCTAGTGCCCCCCGCGATCGCCGAGTCGCTCCAAAACGACAATCCCTACACTTAACCGGCTTTGGCTCGCGTTGGGTGTGGACATTCTCTAGGTTGCCGCTTCGCCATGTCGTTGCTGAAACGTTTTTTTTGTCACTTACCAGCGCTGGGTTTTATAGCGCTTGGGCTTGGTCTGCAGGCGGCGGATTGGCCGCAGTATCTGGGGCCGGGGCGGGATGCGGTTTATCCGGGCCAGGCGTTGACGCGCGCCTGGCCAAGCGGCGGGCCCAAGGTGTTGTGGCGTAAGAGGGACATTGGCGCGGGGATGAGCGGACTCGTCGTGGCTAAGGGCAGGGTCATCCTGTTTCACGAGGTAAATCGTTACGACACGATCGAGTGTCTCGACGTCAAGACCGGCAAGTCACTCTGGAAAAACAACTACGCCTCGAGCTTCGTCGCCGGCTACGGGAGTAGTGCCGGGCCACGGGCCACGCCGGCGATTATCGGGGACAGGGTTTACACGATGGGCGGGCAGGGCATCGTGGTCTGCACCGACTTTGCGACCGGCAAAACGATCTGGAAAGTGGACACGCAGAAATCGTATCGCGCTTCCGACGGGTTTTTCGGGATGGCCTGCTCGCCGCTTGTCGAGGGTAATGCGGTGCTTCTCAATATCGGCGGCGAGGCGGGGGCCGGGATTGTTGCGCTCGATAAAAATTCCGGCAAGCTGCTCTGGAAAACGCTCGAAGACGAGGCCAGTTATTCCTCGCCGGTGTTGGCCACGTTGCACGGCAAGCACCGCGCTGTATTCTTCACTCGCACCGGCCTGGCCGTGATCGACCCAGCCAGTGGCAAAATCGATTTTCAAAACCGTTGGCGTGCGCGAATTCACGCCTCAGTGAATGCCGCCGCGCCACTGGTCGTTGGTGAACGAATTTTTGTTACGTCCAGCTACAACACAGGCGCGCTCGTGGTGCAGGCGGCCACCGACGGCTACGAGACACTTTGGTCGAACGACACGAGCCTCTCGAGCCAGTACACGAGCGTGATGCACAGGGATGGTTTCCTGTACGGCACCCACGGGCGCGCGGATGCGCCACCAACACCGGCATTGCGTTGTGTCGAGTTGGCCACAGGCAAAGTGCGCTGGAGCGAGGACGATTTTGGTGATTGCCTGATGATGCTCTGCGGCGACCGGCTGCTGGCGCTGATGGAAACCGGTGAATTGGTGCTTGGCCAAGCGAGCCCGGCCGGGTGGAAAGAGATCAGCCGCGCCCAGGTTGTTGGCTCCGGTGCGCGCAGCCAACCGGCCCTGGCCAATGGCCGGCTCTTTGTCCGCGATCGAAACCAACTCGTTTGCCTCGAGATGCCGTAGGCCAGGGGCTTGGCCAAGCGGAAGCCGGATTCAGGCGGTGATACCCTGTGCCTTGGCCAGGCCGGAAAACACCCCCGCCTGCGCCATCAATTCATCGAAATTCCCCTCCTCGATGATTTTACCATGGCTCAAAACGATGACCCGGTCCATCGACCGCAGGGTGGAGAGTCGATGCGCGATGCAGAGCACGGTGCGATTTTTACTCAATCGGTCGATGGCCCCCTGCACTTCGCCCTCGGCCTTGGAATCGAGCGCCGCGGTGGCCTCGTCCAGCACAAGAATCGGTGCGTCTCGGACGAAGGCCCGTGCGATAGCCAGGCGCTGCCGCTGGCCCCCAGAGAGCGTCACACCGCGCTCGCCAATGCGTGTGTCGTATCCCTTCGGCAGTGCGGTGATGAACTCGTGCGCGTGCGCGTGCCGTGCCGCCGCCTCGACCTGATCTCGTGTGCAGCCCGTCTGGCCAAGTGCGATATTTTCCGCCACGCTTAGGTCGAACAACACCACCTCCTGGCTGACCAGCGCCATCTGTTCGCGGAACCCTCGAATGCTCAGGTCGCGGAGGTCGTGCCTGTCCAGGCTGACGGCGCCCAAGTCGGGATCGTGAAACCGGAATAGCAGATTGATGAGGGTGCTCTTGCCGGAACCGCTCTCGCCGACGATGCCCAGCTTGGTGCCTTTCGGGATGGAGAGATCG
>CAJWPV010000326.1 GCA_913045395.1 uncultured Verrucomicrobiota bacterium
ATGGACGCCGTGGTCGGCCGCGATTTTCTCACCGGGTTGCCGGCGATGATTTTTCGCACGCTGGCCGCCTCCGCGACCAAGGCGGCTGTGGCTAAAAAAGCGAAGGAGGAATCCGGCGACCTCGGTGCCATCGCCGGTTTTTTGTACCAAGCCGCTGGCGCGCAGGCCGACCTGCGCACGTGGACTACTCTGCCGAAGGAGTTTCGCGTTTGCCGCGTCGAGACGCCGGACGACCGCAGACTCACGCTGCTCGTTGGTCCTCAAAAAAATGAAGTCACGGTGAATACCGGCCGCGTGAACGTGGTCTGTGTCAAAAGTTTCGCGTCGGGTGCGCCCTTGAAAATTCAACAATTTAGACTAAGATAAACCGCAGATATGAAACCGCTTATGAAACTCATCACCGCCGCCGCGCTGCCGGCACTCATGCTGGGCTGTGCCACGGCCAAGTACATCGACCACGACGGACGCGACAGCATCGTCAACGTGGGCCAAATCAACACCCAGGACTGGATTCGCGCCGCCGATGAGCTGACGCAGTCGCTGCTCCTCTCCGGTGCCATTAACTCGGTCGCCGGCAAGCCGAAGGTGATGATGATCGGCCGCATCAAGAACAACACCAATCAGCACATCGATACCGACAGCCTGATGAAAAAAATCCGTGTGGCCCTAAACAAGGGAGGCCGCGCGCTGACCACAACGGCGGTCGGCCTCGATGGACCGGAGGATGAGTCATCCAAGGCAGTGCGTGAGTTGCGGGCCGACGACGAGTTCAATCAGGCAACCATCCCCGGCAAGGGCAACCTCATCTCGCCTGACTACAGCCTGTCCGGCAAGATTATCCAAAACAACGCCCGCGCCAAGCGTGGTTTGCTTCCAACAATCAAGCAATCCGAGTTCGCCTTCCAGCTTTCGATGACCGACCTCAAGACCGGCCTGGCCGTCTGGGAGGAAGAGAAGCTCATCGTCAAGCAGGGCTCGCGGGCAGCCGTCAGCTGGTAGACCAAGCGCGGTGACTCTGAATGAGCTTTCCGAATCCCCGGTTCGCGGTGATAATGCTCCCGCCTTCGGGGCAGCATCATGGACTGGCATTTCCGCTCACGCTCACACCACTGCGACGATTGCGAAGCCGCGTTCGAGGACAAACAGCCGTACCACACCATTCTTTTCCGTGGCATGGAGAGCCTCGAGCGCCGGGACATCTGCCCCGGTTGCTGGGAGCAAAAACATGAGACCGAGCCCGGCGCGATAGGCGGCTACATCTCTCACTGGCAGGGTGTTTACGAGGTGCCACCCCCCCCACCGCCCGAGGCCATTCAAAAAGATAACGCCGAGACACTGCTCAAAAAGATGATCGAGCAGAACGACCCCGCGCACATGGAGGCCTGCTTCATTCTCGCCGTGATGCTCGAACGCAAGCGCGTCATCAAAAACAAGGATCAGATTCGCAACGAGGACGGCGGGCGCACGTTGATCTACGAGCACACCCAGTCCGGCGACGTGTTCACCATCGTCGATCCCGCACTGAAGCTGGCCGATCTGGGCGACGTGCAGGCCAGGGTTGCCGAGTTACTGGAGCACGGGCTAAACCCGCCCGCCGCTAACGACGACACCGGGGAGCCGGAGCAGGTCGCCGCGACCGTGGACGAATCGTGACCCCAAAGCGTGGCTGACTTGGAGACAATACAGCAGACCCTCGGCTACGAGTTTCGCGACGTGGGCCTGCTGCAGCTTGCCATCACGCACCCCTCAGCGTCCGGTAACCAATCAAAACCGTCCGATGACAACCAGCGGATGGAATTTCTTGGTGATGCCATTTTGCAGGCGGTGATCTCCGAGGCGCTCTACCGCCTTCATCCCGACAAGGATGAAGGCCACCTGACCAAGGCCCGCGCCGGACTGGTCAACGGCACGTCGCTGGCCGCCAAGGCCGCCGCGCTTGGCCTCGAGCAGCACCTCGTCCTGGGGCACGGCCAGCGCACGGAATTCGAACGGGGTAAGGAGTCCGCACTGGAGGATGCCCTTGAGGCGCTGGTCGCCGCGCTGTATCTCGACGGCGGGCTGGACGCTGCAAATGACTTTGTCAACCGCATCTTTGCCGATGAACTGGCCAACCCAGACAGCAGTCCCGTGATCGAAAACCCGAAAGGCGAGTTGCAGGAGCGTCTGCAGGATGGCACCGGCGTATCGCCGACGTACGAACTGCTCAGCTCTTCCGGCCCGGCTCATGCCCGGGAGTTTGAGGTCGCCGTCCTTCAAGCCGGGAATGAACTGGGTCGCGGCACCGGTGGCAGCAAAAAGGAAGCCGAGTCGCAGGCCGCCTCGGCCGCCTTGGCCAAGCTGCGCTGCCAGTAGCCTGTGTCAGGCGACCGGGTCGAAGTCGAGCGCGATGTCGATCGACGGCGCAGAGTGGGTCAGCGCGCCAACCGAGATGAAGTCCACCCCCGTCTCGGCGATTTCGCGAACCGTCTCTAGCGTCACGCCGCCGCTGGCCTCGATCCTGGATCGACCGTCGATCCGCCTGATGGCTTCGCGGAGCTCGTCGCAGTTCATGTTATCGAGCAGGATGATGTCCGCGCCGGCTACTGCCGCTCTCTGTGCCTGATCAAGCGTGTCGGCCTCAACCTCGATTTTCAATCCCGGAGACGCCTCGCGAGCCAGCCGCATCGCCTCGGCAACATCCCCACCGACAACGGCCAGATGGTTGTCCTTGATCATCAACTGGTCATGCAGGCCAACCCGATGGTTCCTGCCACCGCCGCAGGCCACGGCGTATTTCTCCAGCGTTACGGGGGCGATAGTCGCCGTGAAGAACGGCGCCCGGACAGCCCGGA
>CAJWPV010000327.1 GCA_913045395.1 uncultured Verrucomicrobiota bacterium
GATTACGACTCGCAGATCAAAGACCTCAACAGCCAAATGGCCACCAAGGATCAGGCTATCGAGGACATCAGCCGCCGCCTCGAATCAACCGAGAATGACCGCGATCACCTCCTCAGGGAACGCGACAAATTGATCGCCGAGAAAGCTGAATTAGAGAAACAATTCCAGGATATCGTCGTGCTACGGAAGAAGGTACAACGGTTGCAGGTGGAACTCATGGCCTCCAAGAAACTCGAGTGGCTTCGCCGCGGCTTCTACGGCAGTGCACGCAAAAAGGGCGGGGCCCAGTTAATGGGCATGAGCAAAAAACCAAGGCAACAAACGACGACCACCACCGCCGATCTCAACGTGGAGGTTCGGAGGGATGGCACGGTGAAAATCGTCCCGATCGAAACCAACTCTCCCCCCAATGGGGCCACTCCATGAGCGGCCCATCGGTTCTTCTGGACACTCACAACCGCGTTATACGCGACCTACGAATCAGCATCACAGATCGCTGCAACTTCAATTGCATCTACTGTCTTCCTGAAACCGAGGAAGCAGCCAACTTATTTCAGTCCGTTGCCCCAGAGGCAAAAAGCAGCGCGCCCGTACCAGGCAAGCTGCCTTACCCATGGAAACCTCGATCGCAAATACTCTCGTTTGAGGAGATCGTCCGTGTCATTCAAGTGGCGGCATCGTTTGGCGTGGACAAGATTCGGATTACCGGTGGCGAGCCGTTGCTCCGACGGGGCATCGAGTCGCTGATTTCTCAAATCGCCGCGATCGACTTGATCCGCGATCTGTCGCTGACCACCAACGGCACCCACTTCCCCCGCTTGGCCAAGCGCCTCAAGGAGGCCGGGCTTGGCCGGGTCACCATCAGTCTTGACTCACTCGACAGGGACAACTTCAAAAAAATCACCGGTCATGACAGACTGGCGGAAGTGCTCAAATCGATATGCCTGGCCAAGTCGATTGGCCTCACCCCCTTGAAGGTCAACGCTGTGATCATTCGGGGGCTTAACGACCACGAAATTGTGCGGCTGGCCAAGTTTGCTCTGGATGAGGACATCGTCATGCGCTTCATCGAGTTCATGCCCCTTGACTCCCGGAAGGCTTGGTGCAGGGACCACGTCGTTTCTGGCAGTGAAATTCTTAGGCAAATTCAGTCCAAATACCCGCTCACCCGCCTCCCCGTCGCCAACCCCTCCGAGACATCCACCCGATGGTCCCTTGGCCGGGGTGCAGCCGAGGTCGGGATTATCGCCCCGGTCACGCAACCCTTTTGCGGAGACTGCAACCGCATTCGACTCACGGCTGACGGCAAGATCCGTACCTGCCTGTTTAGCCACCACGAGCACGATCTCAAGCCCTCCTTGCGGAAAGGTTCCGACACCGCTGAGTTGGCAGCCCGGTTGCAGCAGATCGTCCTCAAGAAAGAACCGGGTCACCGAATCAACGAGGCCGACTTTGTTCAACCAGCACGCACGATGAGCCTCATTGGGGGTTGAACGGCAAAAAGTAGGTGACCTAAGGAGGCACAGCGCTTACTAATCCCGCATCCATGGACCTAACCTCGACGTACATACGGGCCGTCAAATCATTCGAGCAGATTGACATCGCGGTTCTCGTTAACAACATCATCCTCGACGCGGTTCAACAGAAAGCCAGCGACATCCACATCGAAGCCTGGGAAAGCACACTCCCCATCCGACTGCGATTATCAGGTATCCTGTGTGAACTTACGCATCTACCTCACGAGTTGCTCGACCGCATCGCAGGCCGCTTCAAGGTCATGGCAGACCTAGTTACCTACGAGACGGAACTACCACAGGAAGGACGTGCCCCGGCCAGTCCCGAGTACGGTAATGTGGAATTACGTGTCTCCATCTTTCCTACGGTGCGTGGAGAGAAAATTGTCATCCGCTTGTTCGATCCGCAAAACCGCAGCTTCGATCTCGAAACGCTCGGCTTCGAGACGGACACGATTGAAAGCTTCAAGAAACTCATTCGCCAACCCAGCGGGCTCATTCTGTTGAACGGCCCCACCGGCTCAGGAAAAACCACGGCGATTTACTCCGCGCTGTGCCACCTGATTGACACCCACGGCCCAACCATCAGCATTAGTACTGTGGAGGACCCGGTGGAATTCAACCTGCCGATGATCACCCAGTCACAAATCAGCAACTCCCGCGGGTTCACCTACCCTATGGCACTTCGCTCACTCATGCGCCAGGACCCGGAAGCAATTATGATCGGAGAGATACGCGACCCGGAAACCGCCGCCATCGCCGTTCAGGCTGGCCTGACTGGCCACATGGTTATCAGCACCATCCACAGCGACAGCACGGCCGGTGTTTACGCCCGCCTCATCAACATGGATATCGAGCCCTTTCTTTTGGCATCCAGCATCACAGGGGTGCTAGGCCTGCGTCTTTTACGCACGATCTGCCCCCACTGCAAAACCATAGACCAGCCCAAACCCGAGCATCTCACCCTACTGCCCGAAGGCTTCGTGGAAGAGACGGCCTTTTACACCGGCGCCGGTTGTGACAGCTGCTCCCAGACCGGCTACCATGGCAGGGTGGCCGTAACCGAACTGCTCAATTCGAGTGAACTCGTGCGGGAAGGGGTCATCCAGAAACTGCGAACCAGCAAGCTGCACGACATAGCGATCAAGCAAGGAATGATTACCCTCTGGCAAAATGCGATGGCCAAGGTTCAGCGCGGTATTACCAGCCTGGAGGAGGTGATCCGGGTGATCACCGTGAACCAGCTATAGGTCGCTAAGTGTTTGGGTGATCGCAAAAAAGGCGATCACCGCCGGATCA
>CAJWPV010000328.1 GCA_913045395.1 uncultured Verrucomicrobiota bacterium
TTCGAACTGCCGCAGAAACTGATCCCACGTACCATGGATCGGTTCGATGTTTCCGCCGTGCCCGTTGACCACAACAACGTTGCGGAAGCCGGCGCGGACCATGCTCTCGATCATGTCGCCGAGCGCGATAAGGAACGTGCCGGGACGAAGCGTCAGCGTGCCGGGGTGGCGCATGTGGTGCTCGCTGATCCCGCACATCAACCCCTCGGCAACAAGTACCTTTGGAGCCAAGCGCTTGGCCACGGCGCGAGTCACGAGACTGACACTGCGCCAGTCATGCTCCATCGCCATGTGCTCGAGGTGCTGCTCGATCGCGGCGACCGGGATGAGGCAGCCAGCCAATTCGCCGGACGCCATCCGCTCGCGAAACTCACGGCGCGTGAGTTTTGCTAGCACGGTTTCTGGGATAACATCACTCAAGATCAGTTACTGATTTTCGACTCGTTGGCGATCAGAAAAGAACTCACAGCCGCCCAGATCCAAGCGAAGGCGAGCAGACTAAATCCGGTCATGCCGACAATGAGATACGTTCCGTTGCCGGCCATGAACTCCTCAGTGTCGAACCGGGTCGGGTCGAATTCCAGCGCAAGATTAAACAGCACAACAATGAGGCTCAGGCTGAGGATGCCACCAATCAGGGCCATCGAGGCCTGGATGGTGCCGGACACCTTGTGGCCTCCAACGAACGTGCCAATACCCGGCCACGCCAGCAGGTTAATGCCAGCCGCGACCCACGGGCTCATTGGTTTCTTATCAGTCACACTGTTCCGATTCGTCGGGATCGAGAGTAGGCGAACGCTCGCCGACGGGCGAGTGATTTCGGCGACTGCGGGGTTGCAATTGGCTCGGCATCCGGTACGGTTTCCCGCCTCGGGTACCAATTTCTCAACATCATGAAACACGTATCGAAACTGTTGGTTGCCATCTTTGCCGCTGCGGCGGTGAGCGCATCCGCTGCGCCTAAGCAATGGCTGGATTACAAAGGCAACAAAGGCCCCGGTAAGGGCAAAAAAGTCGTCCTGATCTCCGGCGATGAGGAGTACCGCTCCGAGGAGGCAATGCCAGTGCTTGCCGGCATCCTCTCGCGTCATCATGGCTTCGACTGCCGCGTGGTCTTTGCAATCGACCCGAAAAGCGGCATCGTAGATCCCAACAACCGCAACAACATCCCCGGCCTCGAAGCGTTGTCGAACGCGGACCTGATGGTGATAGGGACGCGCTTTCGCGATTTGCCCGACGAGCAAATGGCGCACATTGACACCTACCTCAAGACCGGCCGGCCGGTGATCGGCATGCGAACCGCGACCCACGCATTCAACATCGGTGGCGACAAAAAGTATGCCCATTACAGCAACGGCTACGGCGGAGCGAAAAAGGAATGGCAGGGCGGCTTTGGAAAAGTGGTGCTCGGTGATTTCTGGAAAAACCATCACGGTGGACACAAGAGCGAGAGCACGGTGGGGATCATCGCGCCGGGCGCGGAGAAACACCCAACCACGCGCGGTGTCAAGAATGGCGACGTCTGGGGACCGACCGACGTTTACGGTGTTCGACTGCCGCTGCCGGAGGGGTCGCAGCACATCATTCTCGGGCAGGTCACCAAGCGCAATGGACCGCGCACAGACGATCCTTTCTTCGGCATGAAGCCGACCGATAGCGAGGCGGTGGAAGGCCGGAAAAACAACCCCATGATACCGGTCTTCTGGACCAAGGATTATCAGGTTCCCGGTGGCGAAAAGGGCCGGACGTTTGCCACCACAATGGGTTCCTCGACCGATCTGGTCGCTGAGGGAACGCGCCGGATATTGATCAACGGAGCCTATTGGCTGCTTGATTTGGAAATACCCAACACCGGCACCAAAGTGAAACTCGTTGGGAAGTTCAACCCGGAGCAATACAGCTTCAGATCGAAGGAATACTGGCCCGATCAAAACAAGAAGCCGGCCGATTTCCGCCTCAAGCGGAAAAAGAAAGACTAGTCGCTCGTCATGTGGCAATTTGTGAGGCAGAGGTCGCGTGGCCTCTGTCTTTTTTTCTCAGCACTTGGCTATTGCTTGCTGCCCGGCTGCAAGTCACCTGATATCACGCCAGTGGTTCTGCGCGTGATGACCTACAACATCCACCACGCCGAGGGACTGGACGGGAAGGTCGATCTCCAGCGCATCGCCAATGTCATTCGACAGTCCAACGCCGATGCCGTCGCCCTGCAGGAGGTCGATAAAAACACCGAGCGCACCGGCGGCATCAACATGCCGGCGGAATTGGCCAGGCTCACCGGGATGAACGTCGCGTTCGGAGCAAACCTAGACAACTATCAGGGAGGCCAGTACGGCACCGCGATCCTGAGTCGGTTTCCCATCGAGTCGCATGAGAACCATCGCCTAAAACAGGTCCGCAAAGGCGAACAACGCGGCGTGTTAATGGCCGTTCTGAAAATGGCCCAGGGACAGTTGCTGTTCACCTGCACCCACCTCGACCACGCCCAAGACCAAGCCGAGCGATTGTTCAGCGAAACACAGTTTGCCGATATGTTCGCCGGACACGCCGGCCTTCCCACCATTTTTTGCGGTGACTTCAATGACACGCCGGACAGCGAACTGTACAAGCGACTCAGTAAAAAATGGACAGATACATGGAGCATTGCTGGAAAGGGCAACGGCTACACCATGAGCAGCGCCAACCCAAAACGCCGCATCGACTACGTCTGGCTATCCGGCAAAAAAAACTTCAAGGTACGATGGATGGACGTGCCGAAAACCGAGGCATCCGATCATTTGCCGCTGGTGGCAGAGATTCGATTCACACCTGC
>CAJWPV010000329.1 GCA_913045395.1 uncultured Verrucomicrobiota bacterium
GACAATGAAATCGTACTGGATCAAATCAACCCTAACCGTTGCCGCCGCCCTGATGCTGGCAGCGAATCTAACCGCCCAGCGCCATGGCCCGGCCGCCGCCGCCGAGCAGGCCAAGCTGCTACTCCCCCACCCCGGGCTGCAGGCCACGTTGTTCGCCTCCGAGCCGATGCTGCTGAACCCCGCCAACATGGACATCGATTCCGAGGGCCGTGTATGGGTAACCGAGGGCGTCAACTACCGACTGTTCAAGCCGTGGGGTAAGATTCAACCGAAAGGCGACCGCATCCGAATCCTCGAGGACACGGATGGCGATGGCAAAGCCGACTTGGCCAAGACGTTTTACCAGGGCAATGAAGTGAATGCTGCGCTGGGCATCGCTGTGCTCGGCACCAGGGTGATCGTTTCCTGCTCGCCCAAGGTGTTGTTGTTCACCGACGAGAACGGGGACGACAAGGCCGACGGTCCGCCGAGGGTGTTGTTCAACGGCATCGGCGGTGTCGATCACGACCACGGCGCGCACGCGTTTGTGTTTGGCCCGGACGGCAAGCTCTATTTCAACGTCGGCAACAGCGGCGGGCAGTTGAAGACTGCCGATGGCAAAAAGTTCATCGTCGACAAGGCCGGCAACGAGGTGAACGGCCGCGGCAAACCGTATCGGCAGGGGCTGGTGTTCCGCTGCAACCTCGACGGCAGCGGGGGGGGGACGCTTGGGGTTAATTTCCGCAACAACTTCGAGGTGACAGTGGACTCGTTCGGCACGATCTGGCAGTCCGACAACGACGACGACGGCAACCGAGGCGTCCGCATCAACTTCGTGATGGAGTTCGGCAACTACGGCTACACCGACGAGTTGACCGGTCGCGGCTGGCGCACCAAGCGCACCAACCAGGAGAAGGACGTGCCGTCCATGCACTGGTACCAGAACGATCCGGGCGTAATCCCGAACCTCCTGCAAACCGGACAGGGGTCACCGACTGGCATCGCCATCTACGAAGGCGGTTTGTTGCCGAAAACTTTTCAAGGCCAAATGATGCACTGCGACGCCGGACCACGCGTGGTCCGTGCATATCCGGTCACCAAGAGCGGCGCCGGCTACAAGGGCGAGATTGTCAACATGCTGCAAAGCAAGGATCCGTGGTACCGCCCGTCGGATGTCTGCACCGCGCCGGACGGATCGGTGTTCGTTGCCGACTGGCACGATGGCCACGTCGGCGGCCACCACATGACCGACCACAAGCCAGGCCAGATGACAGGTCGCATCTACCGTCTCACACCCAAAGGCAAGAATACCAATTACACCATTTCGAAAAAACGCACCGCGCTCAGCATGTTATCCTCGCCTAACATGGCTGCGCGCTACATCGGCTGGCAGCAATTGAACAAAGTCGGCGCAAAGGCCGAGAGCACGCTGGACAAACTTTGGAAGGGCGACGATCAACGCCTGCGCGCCCGGGCGCTGCACCTGCTCGCCCGCATCAAGGGTTTGGAGAAAAAGTACATCGGCGTGGCACTCAAGGATGCCAATCCGGACATTCGCATCACCGGCCTACGCATCGCCCGCGAGCGCGGTTTCGATGTGATTCCGCTGGTAAAACAACTGGTCAGTGACAAGGACTCTGCTGTCCGCCGCGAATGCGCGATTGCGCTGCGGCACAACGACTCGCCGGCCACCCCGGCGCTCTGGGCCAAGCTCGCCCAGCAGCACGATGGCGCTGATCGCTGGTACCTCGAGGCGCTTGGCCTCGCACTGGATCGGCAGCAGGACAAGTTTTTTGGTGCCTGGCTCGAAGCGGTCGGCAGCAACTGGGACACGCCGGCCGGCCGCGACATCGTCTGGCGCTCGCGCTCCAGCAAGACTCCCGACCTTCTGGTGAAGATCCTACTCAACAAAAAGACCACAGAGGAGGAAAAACCGCGCTACATCCGCGCGCTCGACTTCCAGTCCGGCCCGGAGAAGGACGCGGCGCTGATCAAGCTGCTCGGCGCTGGGAGTTGATCACTCCGCCAGAAGCGACTCAATATACGGCAGATCCGCCGGTGTGGTCGCCTTGGGGTTTGGCTGGTCGCACTCGACCAGTTTCACCGCTTGGCCAAGCGCTTCGCAGGCGGCGGTGTCGTCGGTGATTGACAAACCCTCGTCTCGCACCTTGGCCAGGGCAGCGAGAATGATCTCCCGCCGAAACACCTGCGGTGTCTGCACGGCCCAAAGATTTTCCCGATCCACTGTCCCTACGATTTGTCCCTCGCCGTCGCCACGCTTGAGCGTGTCGGCCAGGCGCCTGGCAAGCACAGCCGCACCCATTTCGCGAGCCGTGACCACGGCCAATTGGGTAGCCGCCAACGGCGTGCACGGTCGCGCGCCATCCTGTATCGCGATAATCTCCGATTCGGCGGCGGTGGCATTGACACCGTTCCAGACGGAGTCCTGCCGCTCCACTCCGCCGGCGACGAGTTGCCACGGCTTTTGCGCGTCGATGCGCTTGGCCAAATCCTCCAACAGAGGCCGCGTGTCATCTCGGGTGACCAAAATGATCTCGTCCGCCTCGGTGAAGAGATCAAACCGCCGCCAAGTGTGCCCGAGCAGCGGCAGGCCGGCGATGTCGAGAAACATCTTGTCGCCCCGCCCCATCCGGCTACCGCTCCCAGCAGCGACAATGACAATGGAAACACCCGGCATAAATGCAGATCAGGCGACGAGGTCGTGCGCAACGTGCCCGTGGACATCGGTGAGCCGCATGTCGCGGCCGTCGAAGAAGTAGGTCATCTTTTTGTGATCCATCCCCAGCAGGTGCAGCATCGTTGCG
>CAJWPV010000330.1 GCA_913045395.1 uncultured Verrucomicrobiota bacterium
CCTGCTGGGTCGTTTTCAGATAGGCAATGAGGTCGATAACCTCGGAATCCTTCAACGCGGCTAGCAAGCCCTCCGGCATCATGGACGTTGGGATGGTTTCGCGCGACTGAATTTCCGACTTGGCCACGGTCACCGGCGGCAGGCCGACAACGCGCAACACCAGTTGTCGGGCGTTCTCGCTGGCCAACGTCCCGGCCAGGGTCTGACCACCGCGCGTGGTGACGAGCAGCAGTTGGTAGCCCTCGGGAATCTCGCCGCTTGGGTTGAGGATGTTCTCGAGAATGTAGTCGAGGTTCGCGCGGTTTGAGCCGGTGATGTCCGGGCCAATCTCGCCGCCGTTGCCATAGAGTTTGTGGCAGGCGGAACAGGTACGCTCGTAAATCGCGCGGCCGTTGTGGATGTTGCCTTTGGCCAAGGCATCGCCGGTGAGCAGTGCACGGTACTTGGCAAACGCAGCCTCCTTATCGGCGGAGAGCGATTCCACCGCACCCCACACATCGACGAAGCTTGGACCGACGACGCGGCGCATCTGTCGAACGACGTACGCCGGGACATCGCGGCGCGGCACCGCACCCGACTTGATCGCAGCCGTAAGTTTGTTGCCATACGACGGACGCGAGGCGAGCGTCTGGATCGCCGCCATCTTGTCACCAGCATCGAGCTTGGCGTAGCGCTTGAGCAATGCGGGCGGGTAAGTTTTCCCATCGTACGCCGCCATGGCGCGAATGGACTCCAGCCGCAGCGAGTCATCGTCGAGCAACTCAACTAGCCGGTCTTTCAGTGCGTCGTATTCCTGTGCCGCTAGGCCGCGCAATGCGTTGCGACGGGCGCCAACCCCGGCTTTTTTGTTGTCGAGTGTGGCGAGCATGGCAGTTGCCGCGCCGGTGTCGCCGAGGATTTGCGCGATCTGCGTCGCCAATGGTGTGCCGTATAGCTTGGCATAGGTCGCGCCCCAACTCGGCGGCGCCTTCACGTCGCGAAGCCCCCTCAAGCCAGCGCTGAAACCGCGAAGCATATCGGCAACCTTATCTTCACCCTGCACTTGGCCAAGCGCGGCGGAAACAGCTTCCAACTGGCCGGCGTCTACGGCGCGGCGCGCAATGTACTCTGTGACGAGCGGCAGACGACTGGCCAGGGCCAACTCCATCGCGCGGGCGGAATCCGCCGGTACCATCGGCTCGATACCATACCAGATCAGCTTGGGCAAATTGTGGTCGCCGGCATCCTCATCGTGCGCAACCAGGCCAGCAGCGATCGCCCAGCGATCGCCGAGCGAAACGCGTTGCATCGCCGAAGCAAGGTAAAGCCGCACGACCGGCGACGAGTCGAGCTTGGCCATGGAGGCGAATTTGCGGAGCGCTTCGCTGGATGGTTTATTGTCTTCACAGAGCAGCTGAATCGACCAGGCGCGAATGTGTGCGTCTTTGTCTTCAAGGTTTTTCAGCAGCTTGGATTCACTCAAGCCACCCGTGACATGCAACGCCCAAAGAGCACGCAAACGATGATCGGCGTTTTTATTTCTAAGGAACATTTTTTCCAAGGCGCGATGGGTGCCTTTGGCCAATTTGCCTTTGATCGCCCTGCCCTGCAGAACTACGCGAGCGCGGCGAGCGTGCCAGGCGCTGGCGCTCGTTTGGTACTCGACCAGTTCTGCATCATTGAGCTTGGCCACATCGGCGTATCGGCCTGCCCAGTCCTTGGCCAAGCTCTCTTTCGGCGAGAGGCGGAAGATGCGGCCGGTGTCCTTTTGCAACACATCCTTGCCGCAAATGTCAGCATCGTGCCAGTCGAGCACATACACGTCGCCACCCGGGCCAATCTCCATGCTGAAGCCAATCCATTGTGCGTTATTGGCCTTCATGAAATCCTTGTGGTGTTTACCAACGAAACCGGAGCCGCTTGGCACCAGTTCATCCGTCAACACGGCATGCTCATGAATATTGGCCATGAAGATTTTACCCTGATATTCGGCCGGAAATGCATCAGATAAATAAACCCGCGCCCCGCCGTGGGCTGATCGATGGCGATGGTCGGCAATCGTGCGAATGTCGCTGTAAACATAAGGATTAAAGTGGCGACCGCCTTGTCGATGGTAAACGCCGCCAGGAATGACATGCCACAGATGCGGGATCACGCATGCGCTGATAAAGAACTGTCCCTTCGCGTCGTAGTCGATGCCCCACGGGTTGCTAAAACCGTGAGCGACCACCTCGAAGCGATCCTTAACCGGGTGATAACGCCAAACGCCACCGTTGATCCGTGTGCCTTCGCCGTCGAACTCAACCTTTTTGGGGTACACCTCTCCCGGTTTGTAAATACGGCCCTCTCCTTTTGGCTTCCCGACAACCGATGGCGTGAACAAGCCCTGGCAACCGTATAGCCAGCCGTCCGGTCCCCAGTGCAAACTGTTAACCACCTCGTGCCGATCGCGAATGCCCCAGCCGGTCAGGCGCACCTCGATGTCATCTACATCCGCCTTGTCGTCGCCATTGCTATCCGGGACGAACAGCAGGTTCGGCGGCGCACCAAGCCACAGTCCGTTCAAACCAACCGCCACGGCTGAGGGGAACGGGATGCCCTCGAGAAACACTGAACGCTTATCCGCCACGCCGTCGCGATCGGTATCCTCCAAGATCAAAATTCGACTGTCGCCGGAGGCCGAAAAGCCTCGCCCACGGGATTCGTAGTCGCGGTTTTCAGCCACCCACATCCGGCCGCGATCATCCCAACAAAACGCCATAGGCTGGGTAATCATCGGCTCATTAGCCCATGAGTTGACTGCAAATCCGGGCTCG
>CAJWPV010000331.1 GCA_913045395.1 uncultured Verrucomicrobiota bacterium
GGACAACTCAAACCCAACCGACAGCCGGCCAAGGGGATCGCTCCGGGGCTTCTGGAGCCTCTTCGTCACCCAGTTCCAGGGTGCCTTCAGCGACAATCTCTTTCGATACGTTGTTCTGTTTATGCTGACAGCTCATTTCGCTGATGACCTTGATCAAAGGGACAAATTGATTCCGCTTGTTGGCGCCTTGTTTGTTTTGCCATTCGTTGTGTTTTCGATGGTGGGTGGTTTTTTGGCAGATCGGTTCAGTAAACGCACGGTAACAATTGCGACAAAGGTTGCTGAAGTGGTCATCATGTGTGTGGCGTTGGCAGGTTTTGTTTTTGATCAGATTTATTTCCTTCTAGCCGTTATTTTTCTCATGGCTTCTCAGAGCGCTTTTTTTAGTCCATCGAAATATGGAATTTTGCCGGAGTTGCTGGAGGAGAAACGATTATCTTGGGGGAATGGTATTTTCAGTGCAGGAACCATGATTGCGATTATTGCTGGCACTGGTTTGGCTGGGTTTTTGTCGGATAGTTTCAAGGAGGGGTTGCACTGGATCGGTATTATTTTGGTCGGCTTAAGCCTGATTGGCCTTTTTACAAGTACGTACATCACCAAAGTTCCGCCAGCAAACCCGCTCAAAAAGTTTAAAGCCAATTTTTTCGGTGAGGTCTTTCGGCAATTTAAGAAAGTGAGGAAGGATCGAGTTTTGTTTTTGGCGGTACTCGGCAACGTATATTTTTGGAGCCTGGGGATTGTTCTCCAAACGTCTGTCCTGCTTTACGGAAAGGATCTTTTGAATTTATCCGACACGGGAAGCGGTATCCTGCAGGCCTGCATGGCTATTGGCATTGGGGTGGGAAGCTTCATGGCGGGTTATCTTTCGGGTAACAAAATTGAGTATGGGTTTATCCCGTTGGGGGCGCTAGGGATAGGTGTTTTTAGCTTCCTGGTTGCAGTGGGTGCCTTCCCTCTTCAGTTTTTAGTCGCAGAGATCAGCACATTGCAGGAGTGGCTGGGTTACAGGGATCTGATTGAGGAAAACATTGCGAATGTGATATGGAATCAATCGCTTGACGTGTATCAAGCAGGAATGTGGTTCGTTTTATTGGGTGTAATGTGCGGGTTCTTCATTGTTCCGATCATGGCCATCATTCAAAAACGGCCTGCCCCCGATGAGAAGGGTGGCGTTATTGCCATGGAGACTTGGTTTACAAATGTGGGGATGCTTGTTGCAATACAAGGGATTTACACATTGTTGACTGTCGTCTTGGGGTTTGCGCCGGACAAGGTTCTTCTTGTTTGTTCCATAGCGACATTTATTGCCACGGCTTACATCATCTACCTGCTGCCTGATTCGCTCGTTCGGCTTTTGGGCTTCTTTACTACCAAAACGATTTACAGGCTGAACATTGTCGGGCGGGACAACATCCCGGAGCGGGGCGGGGCGTTGTTTGTCTGCAACCACCTGTCATTCATTGATGTGCTGCTGTTGCAGGCGTCCACCGACCGGCCGATTCGCTTCATCATGTATGCGGGGTACATGAAACAAAAGGTGATGGGAACTTTTGCACGGATCATGAAGTGCATCCCGATCTCCTCCGAGTCGCGGCCGCGTGACCTGATCAAGTCGCTCAAGGTCGCCAGCCAGGCGATTCGCGACGGGGAGATAGTCTGTATTTTTGCCGAGGGGCAGATCACGCGCACGGGGCAGATGCTGCCGTTCCGGCGCGGCTATGAGAAAATCATGAAGGACGTCGATGCGCCGATCATTCCGATTCATCTCGACGGCGTGTGGGGTAGTATTTTTAGCTACGCAAAGACTCGTTTTTTCTGGAAGCTGCCCCGACATATCCCGTACCGCGTGACGGTGAGTTACGGCGCGGCTCTGCCGCACGATGCTACCCCGGTCAAGGTGCGCGAGGCGGTGCAGGAATTGGGCGCAGACGCCTGGGCGTATCGCAAACGCTACATGAAGCCACTGCACCGGAGCCTCGTGCGGGCGTTCTGGAAACATCCGTTTCGGTTCTTTGCGGCGGACGCCAAGCGCGGCAGCGTGAGTTGCGGCGGCGCGCTGGTTGGTACGGTTGCGCTTGGCCAGGTACTGCGCCGCAAGTGGGAGGGACAGGAGATGGTCGGCATCCTCATGCCACCGACGGTGGCCGGCGCGCTGGTCAACTACGCTGCATTGTTGACGGGTCGTGTGCCGGTGAACCTCAACTACACCC
This sequence comes from uncultured Verrucomicrobiota bacterium, assembly GCA_913045395.1. Classification (GTDB taxonomy): domain Bacteria; phylum Verrucomicrobiota; class Verrucomicrobiia; order Limisphaerales; family UBA1096; genus UBA1096. The sequence continues at coordinate 2,214 of CAJWPV010000331.1, forward strand.
TTTCGGCGGATGCGCTGCGTTCTTGCATCGAGCAGTGCAACATCCGCACGGTGGTCACGTCGAAAGCATTCATCGAGCAGCTCAAACTCGACGTGCCGGTGGAGACTGTTTTGCTGGAGGACATCGCCAAGTCGATCAACATTGGCGGCAAACTCGTCGCCGCCCTGACTGCGGCACTGTTGCCGGTTGGCCTGCTGGAGAAGTTTCTCGGCAGCAAACGCAGGGCGGCGATGGACGACCTGGCCACGGTCATTTTCTCGAGTGGCAGCACTGGCACGCCGAAGGGCGTGATGCTCTCACACTACAACGTTGTCTCGAATATCCAGCAAATCGGTCAAGCCTTCGCGCTGGACAAAAATGACCGAATTCTCGGTATCCTGCCGTTTTTCCACTCTTTTGGCTTCACCGGCACGTTATGGCTGCCGGCGCTGCTCGGCTCCGGCGCGGTGTATCACCCGAATCCGGTTGATGGCCGAGGCATTGGTGAGCTGGTGGGCGAGCATCGGGCGACGTTCCTGCTGGCCACACCGACGTTCCTGCAAATCTACATGCGAGCCTGCACACCGGAACAGTTC
>CAJWPV010000332.1 GCA_913045395.1 uncultured Verrucomicrobiota bacterium
GGCCGTGCTGGCAGACAACCACCGGGCGTTGCTCGTTCGGCTTCAAGTCACGCGGTAAAAGCAAAATCCCGTACGCAATGACATTCGGAAAAATATCGAGCGTGACCTCGTGCCCCACCCACTTTTCCGACTCGTAACTTTTTCGGCTGCGCGCGTTGAACGGCAGCATCTCGTTGTCGAACCGGCCTATCACATCCTCATAAAATTGCCTGCGATACTTCTCGTTGCTCGCCTCGAATTTGGCAAGCGACGAGGTGTCCGGCTTGTAAAATTGTTTGCGGACATACGGGCTCTCGCGCAGCACCCATTGCGTGTGCCGATCCAGTTTGTGCACCTGTTCGGCATGCCGCTTGGCCGGATTAAAACCGTTTCGCCGGTCCACGATCTTCGAGTCGCCCGCTTGGCCAAGCACGGCTCCCAGCTTGAGTGAGCCCAGAAAATGGCCAAGCGCCCGGCCAGCGAGCGGTTCATCGGCGGCAACCAACCGGATGCCCGGTTTCGGCTTCAAGCCGTCGGTCAGTTTCTGTGCGCGGGCCACTTCCGCCCTGACCGAGTCGAGAGCCGGTGTCACCACTCGCGCCGGTGCGCCACGACCGCCGGGAACTGTTGCCTCCGGCCCACGCGCGGCGTCGATAATCAACGGGCGCGGTGCGATCAGCGTCGCCAATTCAGCGTCGCCGAACTGCTCGAGTAGGCCGAATACATTGCGATCGATTGGTTCCTGCCAGATGTCTTGCCGCGAGTCGAAGTATCCGCTCACGCAGGCGGCATCGATCCGCGTATCAACCGCCGCAGCGTAAAGTGCAATCAAGCCACCCTCGCCCCAGCCAATGATGCCAATCGGCGTGTCCGGCGAACGCTTTGAGTACCAGTCAACCACGGCCAATGACTGCTGTACCTCGTAGCCGATCACGTGCCGCCCCATTTCAAATGCGGATCGATATAGATACTCGCGGTTCGAGAGCTTGGACATTTTCTCGGCTCGATCGATCAGCAGCGGCACAACCACCCGGCAGCCGCTCTCGGCCAAACGCCGGGCATACTGCAATCCGGGCGGCAGACCCTCGGCCAGGCCGGCGATTTGTTCGGGCAACTGGTTGCAGTCAGGCAAAGCGACGACGTTGGCCAAGGCATCGCGGCCGCGCGGTTCCAACAGCAAGCCGGTGCCGGTCACGTCTCCAAACGCCGGCCAGCTGACTGAGCGGACGATGATGAGATCCGTCTGCCCGACAAGCGACGACTCAGCCGTAGTGCTCCCGAGCGTCAACCCATCAAACGCAACGCGCTGATCTCTCAGCCCAATGATGTGGGCCAAGCGCTGGCGGTTCGGCTCAACGGACTTGGCATAGGCCGCATGGGATGTGAAGTCACGTTGCCAATGTTGCTCGCGCCGGGCGATGGAGGCTGACAGTTCGCGCAACAGAAACCGATCAACACCGGCAACCAAATGCGAGGCGATGTCGCCCTCGAGAGTCAGCGGCTTGGTTTTGAGCGCCGGTTGTGCTTGAGCGGCTTGAAACGAAAGGAGTCCTGTAAAAATGAGGGTGGCAGTTTTTGGGTATGAAGTTTTCATTGGCTCGATCGCTTGGCCAATTATAAACCGAAGTACCAAGCGCTCAAGCCAAGAAAAACAGGATGGCGAGGTTGACGTACAGGGCTGCCAGCAGGTCGTCAATCGTCACGCCCCAGCCACCGGGCAATGCCTGACTTGATCCGATCGGCCACGGCTTGGCAATGTCGAACAGTCGAAATAGCAATACGATGACCACCGATAGGTACCAGGTTTTTTCACTGAAGAAATAGGTCCACTCCGGCATTGAGCCGTTGGCGAAATACAGCGACGACACCCAGCCTGCGAAACAGAGCGGCACCGCCACGATCTCATCGATGACCACCGAGCCGGGGTCGCGCAGCTCAAGGATCGTCTCCGCGCGGCCGCAAAACCAAACAGACGCCACACTGAGCACCAAAAGCGAACTGATGAATAACGCGAAGCTGCCCGGCAACAGCAGCAGGATGAACAGCGGCAAACCGAGCAACGTGCCGACCGTGCCCGGCGCGACCGGTGAACGGCCGGTTCCCAGCCCCTGCGCGATGAGAAGAATGAACCGATCCACGGGTCAGAAGTCGTTGAGGTACACGTCGCGGTTTTTCCAGAGGTACAGGAACCCGGAGAGGGCTGTCAGCGCCACAGCCACCCACTTGGAGGCCTCCGCCACCCACCAGGCCCAGGTTTGGCCGGCGATCTCAAAAGCAAACAGCTGGCCGACAATTCCCCAGTCGTCGTAGCTGTGGGTGATCAGCAGCGCGATGATCGCCGTGATCTGCGAGATGGTCTTGTTTTTTCCCTGGCGTTCCGCAGCCAGGACGAGGTTCTTGCTGGCCGCCAACAGCCGCAGCCCGGTGATGGCCAGTTCGCGTGCCACGACCAAGATGACCATCCACGCCGGCATCCAGCCCAGTTCGATGAAGGCGATGAACGCCGAGCAAATCAGCACCTTGTCGGCCAGCGGATCCATCAGCTTGCCGAAGTCGGTGATCAGGTTGCGGCGGCGCGCGATGATGCCGTCGAACAGGTCGGTCAAACTGGCCGCGACAAACAACACCAGCGCCACCGTGAAGTGAAACCGGAACTCAATAAACAGCGCCGCAAGGAAGAACACGGTCAGGATCAGCCGGCTGACGGTGAGTTTGTTCGGAAGGTTCATGGTCGCTTGGCCAAGCTCAAACCGGCTCGGCAATCAAATCGTAATCAGTATGGCC
>CAJWPV010000333.1 GCA_913045395.1 uncultured Verrucomicrobiota bacterium
AGGTGCGCATGCCGGCCAAGTGCTGGATTGCGCCGCTGACACCGCACGCAATGTAAACCTGCGGCGACACCACCTTGCCGGTCTGGCCGACCTGGTCGCGATACGGCCGGTAACCGGCATCGACCGCCGCGCGCGACGAGCCGACCGCCGCGCCGATGCTATCGGCGAAATTCTCGATGATGCTGAAATTTTCCGCGCTGCCCAACGAGCGACCGCCGGTCACAATGATTGACGCCTCGGTGACATCCGGACGCACGTTGTCGCTGGCGATAATTTCCTTGAGTGCCGTTTTTTGTCCCGGCAACTCGACGGCAACCTCGGCAACCTCGGCGCTGCGAGAGGCATCCGGCTCCGGTGCCTTGACCGTGCGCGGCCGGACGGTGATCACCTTCAGGCTGTCACCGGTGAACTCAACTTCGGCCGTGGCTTTGCCGGCGTAAACCGGGCGTCGAGCGGTCACCTGGCCGCCGTCGAGACTCACTTGGATGCAGTCGGTGGCCAGAGCGGCATCGAGCGCGGCGGCCAGGCGCGGTGCAAGATCCCTGCCCTGCGGCGTGTGCGCAGCAAGCACCACGTCGGGGGCAAGCTGCTGGATGAATTGGCCAAGCGCCTGACCGAGTGACTCACCCGTGTAGCTGGCCAAAGCCGGCGAGTTGATGAGATGCAACTTGGCCACGCCCAGTTCGCCAAGCGGCCCAGCGAGCGGCTCGCCGCCCTCCCCGGCAGCGACGGCGTGGACTTCCGCCTGCCCAAACGGCAGCCCAAACAATTCCATAGCGGCTTCGCTGAGGGCTCCGTTCTTGTGCTCGGCAATGATTAAAATTTTCATGTCGTTTTCTCGGGTCAAATGGCCTGGATTTCCTCGGCGAGTACGCGAACCAATTCCTTCGCTTGATCGGCGGGAGTGCCCTCGATGATTCGGCACGGCTTCTTGGGCGGTGGCAGCTCGAAGTTTTTCAGCCGTGTTTTTCGGTTGGCCTCGGTTACGCCCAACTCTTCCGCGGTTAATATGTCGATCGGTTTTTTCTTGGCCTTGATGATGTTAAGTGCCGTGGCGTAACGCGGCTCGTTGAGACCGACCTGTGCGGCGACAACCGCCGGGAGCGGCGTCTCGATGACCTCGATGCAGCCGCCGCCGACATCGCGGCGGCAGGTGATCGCACCGTCGCCATAGTTGATGCCGTTAACAACCGTGACGCACGGCATGTCGAGGAACACAGCGAGCGACTGGCCAACCGCCGCCGCGCCATCATCGATCGCCTCCTTGCCGGTGAACACGATGTCCGCTTGGCCAAGCTTGCCGATGGCGGCGGCGAGCGCGCGGGCGTTCATCGACGAGTCGGCTTCGCCCGGCAGATCGAGTCGCACGGCCTTGTCAGCGCCCATGGCCAGCGCCATCCGCAGCGAGTCGGTCACTCGCTCGGGGCCAGCCGAGAGCACGGTGATGGTCGAGTCCGGCTGTTGCTCACGCAGCCGCAACGCCTCCTCGATCGCCAGTTCGTCGTGTGGCGAGATGATCCACTGAATGTCTGATTCATCGATTCCATTCCTGTCGTCGCGCAACTTGATCCGCGTCGTGGTGTCCGGCACCTGCTTGATACAAACAAAGATGTTCATCAAAAAAATCTGCTCAGTATTCCACCCGGATGTTGCCGTCGCCGGGCTCGCACTTGGCGCCGGCCTGGGCGAATGCCTCGGTCAGTGCGGCATGGAGGATGGCACGCACGTCGGGGCCGTTCTCGATCCGGCGCAGGATGGCCTCGCCCTTCCGGTCACCCACGCTGACGGTGATCTTGAGGCCGCGGCGTTTGCAGGCGAGGCGCAGCTCATCCTCCAGTTCGCAGTTGAGCGGCTTTAGAAACGCATCGACATAGTTGGCGCCGATGCCGGAGCCGTCCGGCTTGTTCTCAGGCAGCCACTCGGCAGCGACTGGGTTTTCTTCAATAACTTTTTCCATTTTTCAGCCTTTGTTTTTTGTCTCAATAAAGTGGTTTAGCCGATCACGCAAACCGGCGATGTGTGCCGGGGTGCTGCCACAGCACGCGCCGAGGATATCTACACCAGCCAAAAACATGTCGGCGGCTTGGGAAGCCATCTCGTCGGGGGTTTGATTGTAAATCACCTTGAGATTCTGCAGGACGGGTTGCCCGGCATTGGGTTGAGCCATGATCGGCAGGCCGGAGCAGTCCCGGTAACGCTTCACGGCGGCCCTGGCGCTGGCCATGTCGATGTTGGTGCCACAGTTCAGCCCGAGCACATCCGCCCCGGCCGCTTCCAAAAATGCGGCAGCCTCGTCCGGGTCGGTCCCCATCATGGTGCGAAGCTCCCGGGTTTCATGAGTGAGGTCAAACGCCATGGAGGCAATGACGCACGGGGCGCCGGCGGCCTTGGCGGCGGCGATGGCCGCGCCTGCCTCATCCAACACCGTCTGCGTCTCGACGATGATCGCGTCAGCACCGGCCTCGACGAGCGCCCTAGCCTGCTCGGCAAAGGCGCGGTCAACCTCCGCGCGCGTGATCTCGCCATACGGCTCCATTAACCCGCCGAACGGGCCGATATCGCCGAGTACGAAGCCTTCCCGGTCGCCGAACGCACGACGGGCAACTTCGACCGCGGCCTTGTTGATGCCAACAACGTCCGGGTTGTCCATGTGACGCTTGAGCATGATGCGACTACCGCCGAACGTGTTGGTAATCAGGCAGTCGGACCCGGACTCAACATAGCGACGCTGGATGGCCACGACCCGCTCCGGTTCATTCAA
>CAJWPV010000334.1 GCA_913045395.1 uncultured Verrucomicrobiota bacterium
AGTAACGTCATCGCCGGCCGTCTCACCCAAGCCGATGACTGCCGCTGCACGAACGCGTGAAATCGCATCATTAAGCTTCCCGACCAGTGCCGGTGCCGAAGCGCGGGCTACCGGACCGAGCTTACCAAGTGCTTCCGCGGCACTAGCGCGAACGAATGCATCGTCATCGTCAAGCAACCTGACAATCTTTGGAGTGAGGTGCCCGGCGGTTTTTCCGTTTGCGCCCAAGGTCAGGACTACGCCGGAGCGAACCTGCGGTGAGGCATGGGACAATGCGTTGGCCAGCAAAGGAATCGCGTCGGGACCGATCAGGATCAGGGCATCGACATAGCGCCGGATTGTCGTCTCGGGATGTTGTGAAGCCCCAAGTCCCGCGATGATATCTTCCACCGCGCTTTCACCGATGACGCCGAGTGCTTTGGGTAATACAGCCTGCGCATCCTGCTCGCCAAGGCGTGCCGTGGCTTTGACGAGTTCAGATACGGCACTTTCTGCCACCTTACCGAACCGACTCAGAAGGCGCGCTGCCCGCAGCACGATGGCGACATCCTCACCTTTAATAAGTCGGGTTAGGTGCGGTACAGTTGCCGCACGTGGTCGGACCAGCATGATGAGTTCGCCGGCAGTATACTGGACATCGTCGTGCTCATCCTGGAGCAGTTTCACAAGAACCTCGAGCAACTCAGCCCGCGGTGTGCCAACATGAGCCAATGCCTTTGCGGCTCGAATACGGACTGCCGGCGCATCGTCGGTGACAAACCTTCGAATCGTCGGAACTTCCCCTTGGGCATCCGAACCAATCTCTGCTAAGACCTGCAGGGCGGAGCTCCTGATGTCAGCACCCCCGGTCGACAGTGCGATTAATACCGGCGGCACACTTTCAGCTCCCATGCGGCCAAGGGCGCGTGCCGATTCGTCACGCACCCTGGAATCGGAGTCGCCGAGGACTTGGATGAGCCCGTCTATGGCGGCAAGTGCGTCGGGCCCTATCCAGGCGAGTGCCTTTGCCGCCCCGGCGCGTTGATCAGGCGATTCGTTCTTGAGCGCCTCGATGAGTGGGCCGACCGCCTCCGGGCCGACTTGGCCAAGTGCGTACGCCGACCGATAGCGAACCTGGGCACGTTTGTTCTGCAGGTTATTGATGAGGCGAGGGACTGCAGTCTTAGCGTTTGGTCCAAGTTGAGTGATGGCCGCCAGCGCGTGGGCGCGAACCTGTGTATCCTTGTCATCGAGTGCTTTGATTAGCGCTGGGAGGGCCTCTGCCGCCTTATCGCCGATCAGGGACAGCGTGCGTACGGCCTCTCGGCGTTCGCGCACCTCCGCCGACTCGATCTTCGTCTGCAAATCACTGATGTCATCGTCCGATAACGCGACCAGGGATGTCGCCACGAGAGACACCGCCAGGGCAGCAATGACCAAGGGAGCCCTTCGCCTGCCCAGAAACCCGGCTCCACGACACAAAACATAAATATTTACCATAATGATTATAGCCACACCCCGGCCAACCATATCACCGCTGCGAAGGCTCGGATTAGGAATGTTATCATGCCGCTACTGGTTGGCTTTCTTGGTGGTGATCTTTCGGGTTTCAGCGCCGACATCGTTTAAGTAGCCGGTCATTAACCCATGCAATTTCTCTGTCTTGCCCGGGAGTTTTTTTGAGAGGTTAATGTTTTCCTCGACGCTTTTCGAAAGATCGAATAACTCGAGGCGATTGCCTCTCCAGGTTTTGACCAGCTTATAGTCGCCATGGATCAACGCCGTCTGCGCAGTGCGGGCGACAGCTTGGTGAAACAGGAGGAACGAATTTGAGCGTTGCACTGCGCCTTGGCCCTGGTTGCGGAGTAGCCTCCTCAGGCTGCCACCGTCGAGGGACTTGGGCAGCGGCTTCATGTGCCCCGCCAACTCAGCCAGAGTGGGGAAGAGGTCCAGCCCGGTAACCGGCACGCGGCTCAAGCCGCCTGGCTTCACGCCCGGGCCAACCGCGATGAATGGTACCCGCAAACCGCCCTCGTACATTGAGCCCTTGCCCTGGCGCAGTGGATGATTGCGCGGGAGTTTCTTGTTTTTCTGTCCGGGCATGGTGAGGCGACCACCGTTGTCAGAAAGGAAAAACACGTAGGTGTTGTCCTGCAGACCAAGGGACTCGATTTTGTCCATCACCGATCCGATGCCGGCGTCGAGGTCGCGGGTCATGGCGGCGAACTCCGGCATGGTGTGCTTTTTGCCCTCGGCCAAGCGCTTGGTTTGTTTGAGCGAGTCTTCGCTGTAGAAAATATCGAGATGCACCGCGTAGTGCGACACCTGCACAAAGAACGGCTTGCCGCTCCTTGCCTGGGTTTCCATGAACTCACAGGTGCGCTGGGTCAGGCTACGGATCAATTTGGGATCATGCTTGGCCGCGGGACCGCCTGTTCCCTTTGAGCCGCCTGTTCCGTTGCCGGTGTAGCCGTCGCTCACATCGTAGCCCATCTCGCTGGGCGTCACGTTGTCAAAGCGCATGTCCCACTTGCCGAAGTGGGCGGTCCTGTAGGCCGGGTTGACCTGCTTGAGCATCTGCGGCAGGCTCAACTGCTTGCGGTAGTTGGTGGTCCAGTTCTTTTGATCCTTCTGATAAATATGTCGTGCCGGCGATTGGCCAACGAGCAGGCTGCGCCGAGTAGGACAACAGAACGGCGCCGGCGAGTAGGCTTGCGAAAACAACATCCCGCGCTTGGCCAGGCGCTCCAAATGCGGTGTACGAAAATAGTCACTGCGTGT
>CAJWPV010000335.1 GCA_913045395.1 uncultured Verrucomicrobiota bacterium
CCCCAAACGATGCGCATTGAGGTCGAGTTGGGTCACGCAGCCGACCCGTACATCGTCTCGCCGACCGGCCCCTTGGCCAAGGCTTCGCTCAAGTCGCTCAAGGCCGCGTTTGGCCACGAGCCGGTGCTGCTGCGCGAGGGCGGCTCGATCCCGATTGTCGAGCATTTCGCCAGGATCCTGAAGGTGAACACCTATCTGCTTGGCCTTGCGCTGCCGGACGATAACCTCCATTCCCCCAACGAAAAAATGGACCTCGAGGTGTTCATGCGCGGGATCTGGATGAGCGCCAATCTCTGGACAAATCTCGCTGAGGCGTAACCATGGCCGACTCGCTGCTGGTTCACGAAATCTACCTGAGTATCCAGGGTGAAAGCACTTTTGCCGGGCTGCCGTGTGCTTTCGTCCGACTGACCGGCTGCGATCTACGCTGCTCCTACTGCGATACCGCCTATGCCTTCACCGGTGGAAAACCGATGACCGTCGACGAAGTTGTCTTGGCACTGGAGGCGCAGTGCGATTTCACCGGCGAGCCTGGCGACAAACTACCGCTTGTCGAGCTCACCGGCGGCGAGCCGTTGCTGCAAAAAAACGTCCACCCGCTGATGAGTTGTCTCTGCGACATTGGCCTCACCGTGCTTATCGAGACCAGCGGAGCGCACGATATTAGTGCGAGCGATCTGCGTGTGCGCCACATCATGGATTTGAAATGCCCGAGCAGCGGCGAGTCGGCTCGGATGCTTGCGGAAAACATCGCGCACCTCAAGGCGACCGACGAGGTGAAGTTCGTGATCGGCACCGTGGAGGATTACGACTGGGCCAAGGCGCAACTCGCCCAGCACAGACTGGACCAACGCTGTCCCGTGCTGTTCTCGTGGGTGGCACCGCTCGAGCCGCACCAACAGGACGAGTCGCTCAAGCCGGTGCCGGCTGCTCACACGCCGATCAGCCGCCGTGAACTCGTCGAGCGAATCAACCTCGACAAGCTGCGCGTACGGTTCCAGTTGCAGATGCACAAGTTCATTTGGCCGCCCGACAAAAAGGGCGTCTGAGCGGCATGAAAAAAAAAGGCAAAAAAACCATCGACCTACTGCGCCGATTCGAGTCGCGCAACGTCACTTTTGTCAAGCCGGACGGCAGTTGGCCGATTGTCTGGGAGCGCGCCAAGGGCATGCATGTCTGGGACGACGCTGGGCGTGAGTATCTCGACTTCACTGCCGCGTTCGCCGTGGCGGCCACCGGCCATGCTAACCCTCGAATCGTTGCCGCGGGTCAGCGCCAAATGGAAAAGCTGCTGCACGCGATGGGCGACGTCCACCCCCACGCGCTCAAGGCGGAACTAGCCTGCGAACTCAGCCGGATTACCTTCGAGCGCCTAGCCAGGCGTACCGGTAAAACGATCTTCTGCAACTCCGGCTTTGAGGCAGTTGAGGCCGCGCTCAAGACGGCGCATCTGGCCACCGGTCGAGCCCGCATCATTGCGTTCGAAGACGCTTATCATGGTCTTGGCTACGGCGCGCTCAACGCCACGTGGCGCAGCGAGTTCCGCTCGCCGTTTCGCCGGCAAATCGGCCAGTTCGCCAGCTTCGTCCCGTTCCCCCGTGCTAGGGCCGACTTGGCCAGGCTCGAGCAGCGTTTGGCCACCGCGTTGCGCAAACACAAAGTCGGCGCGATTCTGGTTGAGCCGGTCCAGGGCCGGGGCGGCACGAACATCCCTCCGGCCGGCTTCCTTAAGCTGCTGCGCAATGTCTGCAACAGGCACGGTGCGCTCCTGATTTGCGACGAGGTGTACACCGGCTTTGGCCGCACCGGCCGCTGGTTGGCCAGCGAACATTTCGGCGTTGTGCCGGACATCCTCTGCCTCGGTAAGGCGCTCACGGGTGGCTTTCCGTTGTCGGCCTGCGTCGGTAGCGCGTCGGTGATGGATCGTGCCTGGCCGGAGTCCACCGGCGAGGCAATCCACACCAGCACGTTCTTAGGCCACCCGGTTGGCTGTGCGATGGCGCTCGCATCCCTCAAAGAGCTTGAGTCGCGCAACCTACCCAAGCGCAGCGCTGAGATGGGCAGACTGTTTCTCGACGAACTCAAGCGCTTGGCCAGGCGCATCGGCCGTGCACGCTGCCACGCACGCGGCCTTGGCCTGATGATTGGGCTCGAGTTGTTCCACGACGACGGCGCGCCCGCCGCCGACATCGCTCTGGTCGTGACCAGGCGACTGCTAGACGACGGTTTCATCCTGCTGCCGGAAGGCGCTCCGGCGAATATCCTGTCGTTCACGCCGCCCCTAACCGTCGGCAAGTCGCACATCACGAAGCTAATCCGCGCGCTTGGCCGTGCGCTGGAGGAGGCCTACGCATGAACCTCACCGAGATCCGCAATATCCTCAACGACGAGGATATCATGTTGACCAAGTCGCTTGGCCAAACTTTCATGCATGACCAAAATCAACTTCGCAAAATCGTCGGCTTGGCCAAGCTCACCCCCGACGATCAAGTGATTGAGATTGGCCCCGGGCTTGGCCCGCTGACTGGGTTGATGCTGCAAAGCGCTGGCCACGTTACCGCCATCGAGACCGACCGGCGACTGGTCAAGCTGCTAGAAGAGCGGTTCGGCGAACAAGGCAACTTCAAGCTGCAACATGCCGATGCGCTGAAGGTCGTCCGCATGACGGAGTTTGACTGGTCCGCCCACAAGCTCGTCGCCAACTTGCCGTACTCAATCGCCTCGCCACTGCTCATCGATCTCGCCGCCTCGGCGGGCC
>CAJWPV010000336.1 GCA_913045395.1 uncultured Verrucomicrobiota bacterium
CGCCTCGCTGGGTCGTGCGGCCGTCGCGATCGGTGAGGTCTGCGAGCGGCGAGACCGACAACTTGAGCCGGTGAGCGTCGAAGCGCACCATCGCATCCTTGCCGATGATGAAGTCCGGCTCCGATCGAATGCGGCGCAGCGCCAGATCGAGGCTTTCTTCGAAAGTCAGCTTGAAACTACGGCCAGTCGTCTGTTCAAGGTGGGCGGCAAGTTGGTCGTAACGGCGTTGGCCGACGCCATCGACGCAGGAGCAGGACAGCGGCAGCGCCAGCGGATCCATCACCACCACCCGCACCGGTGGCTCTTCCGCTTGGCCAAGCGGGAGTGCCAGCGCGAACAAAAGACCTGTGAGCCGAATCACTTTTTCCTTGGGGCAAGCACGCGGATGAGGTTGGCACGGACGTCCATCACGTAAACACGGCTGGCATCCTTGTTGACCTCAATCGGGATATAGCAGGTCTGTGCGGCAAGCCGGCTACCGCGATCGAACTCGGTCGTGTCCACGTACCCCACCACGCCGAGGTACTTGCCTTCAGGTGTGTATTTTTTGATGCGGCCGATGCCGGACTCCGCGGTGTAGAGGATGTTGCCCGGGCCGATGTCGATATTGACCGGGTTGCAGCAGGCGGCGAAGCCCTCAATGCCGGTGCGGTCGCGCTTGCCCCAGCGCCCGAGAGATTTGCCATCGAGGTCGAACCGGTTGACGCGATGACGCGAGTTCTCGGCAATCAACAGCTCGCCGTTCATCACCTGCATGTCGATATGGCTGCAGCAGCCGTACTGCTGCTCGATGATTTTTTTCTCCTCGGTGAGGTCACGGTTGAAACGGTAAATGTCCTCCGTCGCCCGCATGCTGTTGCCCATGCCAACGGCGAGGAACACGTGTTTGTCGCTAACGAACATGCCGGCCGCAAGCGACTTGTCGCCGCTAAGCTTGTCGATGTCGGCCATAGCAAGGCGTTTGCCATTTTTGTCGTAGGAGGCCATTTTGCCGTGGCCGGCGACGTACACGGTGCCGTCGTCGCAGGCGTGGATCATTTTCGGGTGCGGGCCGTCATCCGGCATCGGCCACTCGGCCTTGACGCTGCCGTCCAGGCTGATGACGCGGATGCCATACTGGTGCTTGAACAGGTCATCGATCGCGAGCGGCCCACGATTGCCCCGACGCTCCGGCCGGTCACCGCCTCCTGCGCCACGACCGGACCGGCCGCGGCTCTGGCCGCGTTCGCCGCCGCGATCACCAGGACGCCGACCGCCAAAACGGCTTCGAAAACGGATGCGAACCTCCTCCGGCAAAGCGCCCATTACCTTGCGACGGTCATCCGAATCCATCCCGCGCAGTGCTTCAAAAAAACTACGAGGATCGATTTCTCGCGCCAACTCGGCAATCTCCTCCTCGGTGCCAAACTCAAGGATGTTCTCAATCTCATCGCTAGATTTATCAGAGGCCTGCGCTTGGCTATCCGAACGAGCAACTGGCAGGCGATCCCGTTGACCACCACCGAAGGCCCGTCCTCTTTGGCCCTGGTTTGGCCGTAGTTCTTCACCGGTCAACTTGCCGTCGCCGTTTTTGTCGAGCTTGGCCAAGGCCTCCTCGGCTTTATCGATTTCGCCATTCGAAATCTCCCCGTCCCCGTTTTCGTCCAACGCCGACAACACCGGCAGCATCTGCATCAGGCCTCCGGAAACACCGGGACGGCGCTCGCCACCCGAACCCCGGAAGCGTCGATCACGACCTTCGCCTCCATCATTTTCCCGAGGTTGGGCGAACTCCATCTCGCCTTCCCCCCAGGAAATGCCGACGAGCAAATCGCCGTCACGGTTCATCGCGATTGTCTTGATGGTAATCGGCTTTCCACTGGTGTGTGTGTCAAACTGAATCGGCTCGATCTCGACGTGCGTGCCCTCCGGCTTGATTTCCTCCTCCGCAGCGAAACCAAGCACGGCGCCAAGGCCAAGCGCGATGAGCCACGCGGAAAGTTTCGTGTTGAATTTCACGTCGGGAATCGGGACCACTTACGCCAGGTCAAACAGCCGGAACGACGCGATGGTGTGGTCGAGCGCCACAACCTGGTCGCCGAGCAGCCCCACCTCGATACCGCCGTTTTGGCAGCCAACCAACTCCGCGTTTGTATCAACCTGCTCGTGTTCCTCGGCATCGAACGCCTCCGGGCCGGCGACGACCGCACGGAACTTACCGTCCTTGTCGAACACCTTGATGCGCGGCTGCCCGCGCTCGGCAGTCACGAATTCGCCGCTGCCGGTCACCGCCACGCTCACCGGGTTACAGCAGCCGGAAAAACCGTCGAGCCCGCGGGAGCGTTTGCCCCAGCGCGACTTCAACTCGCCGTCGGCATCGTAACGCTCGACACGGTGTCGCCCCGGGTGCGCCACGACGAGACCGCCGTCGGCCCAGGTGATCGGGAAGAACGACTTGGGCACGGAGAACCGTCCGCCCTTGCCGCCGGCCAGGCGGTCGAGCACCTCGCCATCGGGGCTGATTTGCCAAATGGAACTGCTACCGCCGTCCGCCGCAAAGATCGTCCCGTCCACCGCCACTGCCAAACTGGTCAAAGCGGCGCGCTTGGCCAAGCGCTTGGTCTCGGCTTGAGTCTTGCCGTCGAGATCGCAGAGCAACACCCGGTCGCGAAGGCCGACGATTAGCCGCCGCTTGGCCACCGCGATGCAGCACGGTGCCTTGGCAAATTCCATTCGCCGCACCGGCTCGCCACCCGGCTTTAGCACGGCCAC
>CAJWPV010000337.1 GCA_913045395.1 uncultured Verrucomicrobiota bacterium
TCACCAATCATCCTGGCCACGGCGGCTCGCATTTGCCAGACATCACTGTCATCAGCCCGGTGTTCGATGACACTGAGCAACTCCTTGGCTACGTCGCCAACCGAGCGCATCACGCCGAGTTAGGCGGAATCAGCCCCGGCTCGATGCCACCCCTAGCCAAGTCGCTCGCTGAGGAAGGCGTCGTCATTCCGCCCACCTTTCTTTATCGCCGCGGCGAGGCGCAGTTTCGCGAAATCCAAAATCGGCTGACCAGCGGGCCGTATCCGTCCCGTATGCCTGAGGACAACCTGGCAGACCTCAAGGCCCAAGCCGCCGCCAACCTCCTCGGCAGCCAGGCGCTACAGAGATTGGCCATAAAATACAGCTCCAAAAAGGCAGCTTATTACATGGGGCAAATTCGGCAACGAGCTGCCGATGCCATCGCCCGGCGCATCACCACCCTCGAACAGGGCCGGCACACCGCAACGGAGCAACTCGACGACGGCACAAAACTCGCTGCAATAATCGATGTCGGTGGCGGAAAGATTCATATCGACTTCACCGGCACCGACGCGCTGCATGACGGCAACTTCAATGCGACACCTGCGATTGTCCAAAGCGCGGTAATTTACGTCGTTCGCCTGCTCGTCAACGAACCGATGCCCCTCAATGAGGGACTCATGAAACACGTCGAAATCACCCTGCCCAGTTGTTTACTCAATCCTGAATTTCCTGACGACCCCACCCAGGCTCCTCCGGTGGTCGGCGGCAACGTCGAGACGAGTCAACGGTTGGTGAATTTGTTGCTCAAGCCATTCGAGATTGTCGCTGCAAGCCAGGGGACGATGAACAACCTGATCTTTGGCAACGAACGTTGCAGCTACTACGAAACTATCTGCGGCGGCACCGGAGCCGGCCCAAGCTTCGACGGTGCGGACGCTGTACACTCGCATATGACAAACACCGCCATCACCGACCCGGAAATTTTGGAATGGCACTTTCCGGTCCGACTGGAGCGATTCGCCGTCCGTAAAAACTCCGGCGCCCAAGGGGAATACAACGGAGGCAATGGCATCGTTCGTGAACTGATTTTCACCGAGCCGGTTTCACTCTCGCTCCTCACCCAAAACCGCACCCAAGGACCATACGGATTAAACGGCGGTCAATCTGGGCACCCCGGCCACCAGCACTTGGTCAAGCACAGTGGTGAGAGAAAGGAACTTGCCTCTGTTGCACAGGAAGAACTGGAATCAGGCGACCGCTTGATTATTAAAACTCCAGGCGGCGGCGGCTGGGGTCAGGATAAGATATCGTGAACGACGCTTCCGTGAACGTCGGTTAGGCGGTAGTCGCGGCCGGCGTGGTGAAAGATTAGGCGCTCGTGGTCGAGGCCGAGCAGGTGCAGGAGTGTGGCCTGCAGATCATGGATGTGCACCGGGCGCTCGGCGATGTGAAAACCCAGTTCATCGGTGGCGCCCAGCGTCACGCCACCTTTCACTCCACCGCCGGCCAGCCAGAGGGTGAAGGCCTGCGGATGATGATCGCGCCCCAGCGAGCGGTTGAGCGTGGGATTGCTCTCCACCATCGGTGTGCGGCCGAATTCACCGCCCCAGATTACCAGCGTGTCGTCGAGCAACCCGCGCTGCTTTAGATCCTGCACCAACGCGGCGCTGGCCTGATCGGTGGCGCGGGTGTTGTTGGTGATGTTGCCGGCCACGTCTGAGTGAGCGTCCCAGCCGGAGTGGTAGATACTCACGCAGCGCACGCCGCGCTCAATCATGCGGCGGGCCAGCAGGCAGGCGCGAGCGTAGGAAGGCTTGGCGGGATCAGCGCCATAGAGTTTCAGTGTCTCGGGCCGCTCGCTTTTCAGGTCCATTAACTCCGGGGCGCTCGACTGTAGACGAAAGGCCATCTCGTAGCTCTCAATGCGCGTGGCGATCTGAGGGTCGTTTTCCACCTCTAGTCGGCGGCGATTGAGTGCCTCTATGAGATCCAGCGATTCGCGTTGCAGTCGAACATCCACACCGGAGGGGCTGCTGACGTTGAGGATGGGATCGCCCGTGTTGCGGAAGCGAACACCGGCATGTTTGCCGGGCATGAAACCAGCCGACCACAGGGCCGATCCGCCGCTAATACCACCGCCTGTGGAGAAGACGACAAACGCCGGTAGATTGTCTGTCTCTGCCCCAAGCCCATAGCTGAGCCAGGAACCAAGGCATGGCCGGCCTGGCTGGGCAAAGCCAGTGCTGAAAAAGATCTGCCCTGGCGCATGATTGAACTGATCCGTGTGCATGGACCGGATGATGGCGATGTCGTCCACCACTTTGGCCAGGTGCGGCAGTTTGTCGGACAGTTCCGCGCCGCACTGACCGTGGCGTGCGAAGGGAAAGCGCGGCCCCAACACCGCGGCATTGCGCTGGATGAAGGCGTAGCGCTGGTCGCCGATCACCGAAGGCGGCAGCGGACTACCCTCCAGTTGCTTAAGCTTGGGCTTGGAGTCAAACAACTCCAACTGGCTCGGCGCGCCGGCCTGAAAAAGGTGGATCACACGCTTAGCCCGTGGGGCAAAATGCGTACCCGCCGGCTCAGTGCTTTTAGCAAAGGCATCAGTTAATAACCCGGCCAGTGCCAACTTGCCGACGCCATAGCCACACTCGCTGAAAAAATGGCGCCGTGTGATACGCTGGCTATCAGTTGCGGTTGATAAATTCATGAGTATTTAAAATAGCGCGGGCCAAAATTGTCCGTGCAGCCAGGATGTTGGGGTTGCC
>CAJWPV010000338.1 GCA_913045395.1 uncultured Verrucomicrobiota bacterium
AGTGCGAGTGGTGTTGAGAGCCGTGAATATGACTGGGACGCCGCGCAAGCTGCGTGGGAAGACGGTGCCAAGACGGTGAAGTTGCCTGGCAAGGATAATGATTACGAGGTCACTTTTTATCGTGACCACAGCATGGACGATGGCCGCTGGTGCAACAACGGCTGGCTGCTCGAGACCCCGAATCCGGTCACCCGCATCGCTTGGGACAATGTGCTGGTGGTGAGCTTTGAGACCGCTAGGCAGTTGCTTGGTGACGATGCCGAGGAGTTGCTCGATTTTGAGAAACTCGACAAAAAGAGTGGCGGACTGCCGGGGCGGTTTGGTTTCCACTCGAGCGCCGGGCGGTTTTATCAAAAAATTTATGAGTTGGAATTGGGCGGCCGAAAAGTGAAGGGGCCGATCTGGCTGCTGCCCGGCATGGCGGACAATGTCGTCGGTGTTGCGCTTGGCTACGGGCGCGGGCTTGGCCGGGTCGGTGGTGCGGCAGGATTCAATGCCTATCGGGCGCGAACCTCGAGCGCGGCCCACTTCGCCGGTGGTGCCAAGCTGGTTGAAACGTCCGAGACGATGGAAGTGGCCTGCACTCAGGAGCAGGGCGTCATGGATGGCCGCCCGGTGATTCGCGAGGGTAACGCCAATGACTTCAGCGGCCACAAGGATTTCGTCAAGCACTTCGACCTCGACAGCACCCATCACACGACGCACATCCCAAAGAAGGGTGCCCGTTACGAGTGGGAGAAGGATCGAACCGATCTTGCCTCTTCCCCTTATAAACATAACTTTGGAGGTGAGAGCAACGGACCCAAGCTGATGGATCCTGATCGCCAGCAATGGGGTATGGTGATCGACCTGGGTACCTGTGTCGGCTGTGACGCCTGCGTGGTGGCCTGCCAGAGCGAAAACAACATCCCGATTGTAGGCAAGCATCAGGTTGCCATTGGTCGGGAAATGTCGTGGATTCGGATCGACCGCTATTTCTCGGGGGATGAGCACAATCCGCAGGTCAACTATCAGGGTGTGGGCTGCCAGCACTGCGAGGATGCGCCGTGCGAGAGTGTCTGCCCGGTGAACGCTACGGTGCATGATGAGGAGGGGTTGAATCTCATGGCCTACAACCGCTGCGTCGGTACCCGATACTGCTCGAACAACTGTCCCTACAAGGTTCGTCGCTTCAACTACTACGACTACAACCGCCGACCATTCGGTGTTGAGGATGGCGAGCGGAAGCCGGGAACTTTTTTCAACGACGACAACGAATTGAACAACAGCCCGCTCCATCCCGGCAACAAGAGCTCCAACGGTGAATGGGAATTGGTGCGCTGGTACAAGGATCCCTCCCGGGGCAGCGTGCCTGGGCTGGACGACGGCAAAAAAGAAAACGGCGAATTTGATCCGGAGTGGGATTTGGTCAAGCTCTCGAAGAACCCGGATGTATCGGTTCGCATGCGTGGTGTGATGGAAAAATGCACCTACTGCGTGCAGAGAATCCAGCGGGGCAAGATCGAGCAAAAGGTGGAAGCCAGGGACACGGACAACGTCAAGGTTCCGGATGGCAAAATCAAGACTGCGTGCGAGCAGGTTTGCCCGGCAGACGCGATTGCGTTCGGTGATATTTCGGACAAGGAGAGCGAGGTTTACCGGCTCAATCGCCAATACCGAAACTACTCCTTGCTGGGTTTTCTGGATACGCGCCCACGGACGACCTACCTGGCCAAGCTCAGGAATCCGAATGTGAATATGCCGGATTACTATGACATTCCGAATTCAACAAGTGAGTATATTGTTGAGAATCACGGCGAGATATTCGGAGTGAATGCTAAAAAAGCAGAAGCGCTTCAAGGAAAGGAATCTTCACACTGATGGCTGACCATTCGGCCCCTACATCCGTAAAGATTGCGCCGCCTCCGGTGGAACTGGAGCGCGTGCCTTTGGTGGCCAATCAGCGTACTGTTGGGTGGCTCTCTGACACCATCGCTAATGTCATCGAAGACAAGACGCCGAGATGGTGGTGGATCGCCACCGGCATCAGTTTCCTGGCATCATTGTGGCTTCCCCTGTGCCTGATTTATCTGATCTCCACCGGGGTGGGTGTCTGGGGCCTGAACCATCCGGTTGCCTGGGGTTGGGCCATTGTAAACTTTGTCTGGTGGATCGGCATTGGCCACGCCGGCACGCTCATTTCCGCCATCTTGTTTCTGCTCCGGCAAAAATGGCGCACGTCGATCAATCGTGCAGCGGAGGCGATGACGATCTTTGCGGTGATGTGCGCCGGTATCTTTCCGGCCATTCACGTGGGCCGCATTTGGTATGACTGGTGGTTGTTCCCGATCCCCAACGCAAACTCGATCTGGCCCCAGTTCCGGTCGCCGTTGTTGTGGGATGTGTTCGCGGTCTCGACCTACTTCACTGTGTCGGTGCTGTTTTGGTACATGGGCCTGATCCCCGATCTGGCCACCATGCGGGATCGTTTCCGCAAAGTCGCCGGCAAGGTGGCTGCGCCCGCCGCCCGGTTGCGCAACAAGGTAGCCCAAGTTTTATACGGGCTGTTCTCGCTTGGCTGGACAGGATCGAACCGCCACTGGCGCAACTACGAAAAAGCGTATCTGCTGCTGGCCGGCCTCTCCACGCCGCTGGTGTTGTCGGTGCACTCGATCGTTTCATTTGACTTTGCCGTGTCGCAGTTGCCGGGTTGGCACACGACCATCTTCCCGCCCTACTTCGTGGCCGGCGCCGTGTTCTCCGGCTTC
>CAJWPV010000339.1 GCA_913045395.1 uncultured Verrucomicrobiota bacterium
CTCCGGCGCGCCCTCGAGGATCCATTGCAGGATAAACTTGAGCTCGCCGTCGGTAAGCGGGTCGGCGCCCAACGGCATCAGCGAGCCGTAGCCGGGGTGGTCGTCGTAAAAATGCTGCCGCTCGGCGGTATTGATTTTCTCCCATAAAAAACTTTTGCCGATGCTGGCCAGACCCTCGGTACCGACAAGTTCCAGCCCGTCATCTAGCGCGTAAGTGTTGACCGGCTTACGATTGACGAGCTGTTCGTAGGCAACATCCGGCGTAAGCAGAAGCTTCGATTGCTTGGCAAACGTCGTACCTTCGCTGTGGCAACCGGCGCAGCTCGGGCCAAGGATGCGGTCGCGAATGATGCCCCAAGTGGACGCGCCGCCCTCGTAGCGCACGCGATAAAAACGACTCACCGCCGCCCCGCCCCTGTCATGAAACACTGTTTCCTCGTCGGTGGCCTTGAGTAGCTCGACATCGTGCCATTGCTTCAGGTCGGTGGAGCTTTCCACGTGAAACCCGTCGCCAAGGAATCGGGTAAAGTAGTTCACCCCCGGGCCGTCGATACTGAACTGAAACTGTCCCGCTTGACCAAGCCCCTTCGGCTTGAGTGTAAACTCCAGCCCACCGTCATCGTGCCGGTCATCATGCCCGTCGCCATCATCATGCCCCGGCCCCGCCATGGCCATTCCCACGGCAAAAACCATTCCCAACAAACAAGTCGATCTACTCATCCAATGCACACCAAGTCCTACAATACCAAACTAACCAAGGTTACGTGCCTTCGTCCTTTTCGTCTCGAGCCGATTTCCAGTCACCCGCGATAGTGGTCGGATCAACTTCAAAATCCATCCGCACCAGCCGCCGCGACTGGTCCGTACTCGGGGCGCTAGCCGGCACCGCCTTCAACTGCTTCATCCCCGCCGGGAAATAGATCAGGAATGTCGTGCCGGTGCACACCGTCGCCGCGAGACACCACCAAAACAGCCAGTCGGTCTCGAGGCCAAACTGGTCTTCCACGCCCAACACCCCCCACGCCACCACGAACATCTGTAGTACCGTTGCGCACTTGCTGATGAAGTGCGGCTGGATCTTCATTTTGCCGCACCAATGAGTGATCACGAAAAACCCTAGCAGCAAAAATAGGTCCCGACCGAACACCATCCCTATCATCCAGACCGGCAGTTGCGGGAGATGCTCGCTGGAAAAACTCAGCACCACCAGGCCGGACAGCAGCAGCAGCTTGTCCGCCATCGGGTCGAGAAAGGCGCCCAGTTCGCTGCGCTGCTTGAAGCGCCGCGCGATGTAGCCGTCCACTCCGTCACTGACCACCGCCACTAGAAACGCCCCCACCGCCGTCCACCAGCTCAGCTCCGTGCCCGTGTCAGCGAAATCAAGTAGGGAAATCACAAACACCGGCACCAGCATCAACCGGAAAATAGAGATGTAATTCGGGATCGTCATCAGTTGCGCGCCTAGCCTCGCGGCGCTTGGGCTTTAAGCCAACGCGCCTTTGACGACATGGCCGTGCACGTCGGTGAGGCGGAAGTAGCGGCCTTGATACTTGAAGGTCAGCCGTTCGTGGTCGATACCGAGCAGGTGCAGCAATGTCGCGTGAAAGTCGTGCACATGCACACCGTCCTTGACGACGTTATAGCCGTAGTCGTCCGTGCGACCGACGACGGTACCGCCCTTCGCGCCGCCGCCGGCCATCCACAGCGAGAAGCATCGGCCGTGGTGATCGCGCCCAAAGTTATCCTTACCCAGCGTGCCTTGGCAGTAGTTGGTGCGGCCAAACTCGCCACCCCAAATCACCAGCGTGTCGTCGAGCATACCGCGCTGCTTGAGGTCACGCACGAGCGCGGCGGACGGCTGGTCGGTCTCGCGGGCCTGCGTCCGCAAGCCGCCCGGCAGGCCGCCGTGCTGATCCCAGCCGGGATGGTAAAGCTGGATGAATCGAACACCGCGCTCGGCCAGGCGCCGCGCCTGCAGGCAGTTCGCGGCGAAGGTGCCCGGATTTTTCACATCGTCGCCGTACTCGCGCAGCACATGCTCCGGCTCGCCGGAGATGTCGGTCACCTCCGGGATAGACGCCTGCATGCGGAATGCCATCTCGTACTGCGCAATGCGTGACTCAATCTCGGCGTCAGGATTGCCCTCGAGCTGCAGCTCGTGAAGTTCGCGCAGGCGGTCGAGCATCAGCCGGCGACTGTCACGCCCGATGCCACTTGGGTTTTGCAGATGCAGCACCGGGTTCGCGCCGGAGCGAAAACGGATGCCCTGGTTTTCCGACGGCAAAAAGCCGCTGCCCCAAAGCCGCGACACGAGCGGCTGGCCGCCCTTGCCCTTGGTCACCATCACCACGAACGATGGTAGGTTGTCGTTTTCACGGCCGAGCCCGTAGTTGAGCCAGGCGCCGATGCTGGGTCGGCCGGGGAATTGAGAGCCGGTTTGCATGTGCGTCACACCCGGACCGTGGTTGATCGCCTCGGTGTGCATCGAGCGGATGAGGCAGAGGTCATCTGCGATGCCGGAAACGTGCGGCAGCATGTCGCTGATCTCGACGCCGCTTTGGCCGCGCGGCGCAAACTTGAACGGCGACCCCACCAGCGGCAGCGACGCCTGGTTGCCGGACATCGCGGTGAGCCGTTGGCCCCGCCGAATCTCCTCCGGTAATTCGGTACCATGTTTTTCGATCAACGTCGGCTTGGGATCGAACAGGTCGAGCTGCGACGGGCCAC
>CAJWPV010000340.1 GCA_913045395.1 uncultured Verrucomicrobiota bacterium
TTTTTTAAGGGACCACAAAGATGTTCTTTGCGAAGAAATTTGACAGGGGAAAATTTTGCTCTCTTCAATTCTGAACAGGGCGAGGCGGCAACTTCACTCCCAAGTCCTCACTCCAAGTTTGGTATTCCCGCCAAATCTGTTCAATCCCTTTGAACGGCTTCACCACCACCCGAGCCTTATACCCATAACTCATGCCCACCTCGGGATTCCGAATAACGTATTGCCAGTCCCAAGCCGGGCTATGAGAATCTGGATTGCCCGCGTTGTTTTTAATGAAATTCCACATCGCAAACCGGATTGATTCAGTTTGATCAAACAGAACCAGATAAAGCAACCTATCATCAGTTGTCTTCAGATCGTGGTCACCATCTATAAGGCCATAGTAAAACGGGGTGATGAACTTCTTTTCAGAATTCTCGATGAGGTTCAGCGTTTCCGCACCTCCCTCGTAAGGCAGATCCTCCACCCCTGCGTTAGAAACTGTACCTACCTCAAATCTTTTTCCTTTTCTCTCACCGAATGCGACCCAGCCTGTGCGGTCTCCCTCTTTTCCCCAGAAGCGTATCTTCCGGTCAATCGCACGGTTCATATACGACGCCCACATCATTGCGACGAATCCTTTCGAATAGAGATCCCTTGTCGGAATGCACTCGAACACAAGATCGACGTAATCTTCCTTAGAGAAGTCGTAGTCCATGCGAGCTTCCATTCCCCATTTCGAACCGTTGTTGGGCCAGTGGATTTGGAATCGCCTTGAGCTAAATTGTTTCAACTTACAGGGATCGTGCCGCGGAGTGAACATGGAAATGTCATTCTGCTCTTTCGCCCCATTAAATATGTGTTCGAAATTGATCCCAACTGCGTCATCGCGAAACAGATTCAATCCCCGATAAGACTTAAAAATAAGGGGCGTGAATCCGCTGCCTTGCCGTTTCTTGTTTGATAAATTGTCGTGGAGTACCCCCTCAAAACTGGCACTGTTTACATCGAGGGTCGTCTGACTGTTCGCCCCCACCGTCAGCAACCCGTAAATCAGAAACACATACAGATAAGTTTTAACCAAATTATTACTGATACCATGCCTCACTGATAAGTTGGTTAATTACATTACAAGCGTGATCGCAGGCACGAAAAAAAGATCTCTTAATTTGGGATATAGCGCCATTGCCCAGCAAAAACCGGGCAATGGCGGCAACCCAATATATATCCAAAAAATCTAAACAATATGAACGAACCGAAAACTGTGATTCATCACGGATGCGCCAAGCGGTAAAAGCGTGTGCCGGTCTTGGCAGGGGTCACCTTGACGACCAATTTGCCATCCTCGACGGTGGCCTCCGCCCCCGCATTCTTCCATGGGCCGGTCACGTTCTCTGCGTACTGGACCACCCAGCCGGTCTGGTCGGCGGCCCAACTCAGCGTGAGCGAGGTGTCCGCCCCTTGGCCAAGCGCCATGGCGATCGGCTCGGCCGGTTCCTCCGGAACGGGCAGCTCGACCTCTGTGCCTTTGCCCTTGACCAAGCGCACGTCGTCGATCAGCACCGTGTTGTCGCCAGCGGCAGTCTGCGCGAAGGTGATTTCGGCCACGTCCGAGTCGGCGGTGAAGTTGTACACGTACACGTAGTACGGCTCGCCATCGCCCACCGGGTTAACCTCGTACTCGAGTGCGGTCTCGCCGTTGACGGTGACGTTGAGCGTGGGCTCGTTGCCGCCTCGGGCATTGAAGGAAAACGAGAGATGGTACGCCTCACCATCCTCGAGTTCCCAAACGGTTTGCGTGAGTGCGGCATCCCCCTGCAGAAAGGCGACGCGGTCCTGCTCTGGGTTGATGCCGTTGTTGGCAAACGGCCCCGAACCAGAAATGTTAACGCCGTAGTTGCCGGTCGATGTCCAGCCACTGATGGGTGCGGGCTGTATGTAGCCAGGGAAGGCCGGCGAGCCGCTGGCCTCGAAGCCGGGATTGACAATGGCCACATCGGCCGCGCTGCGCTTGGCCAATGTAACACCGTCGAGCAACAACGTTGCGTCCCCTGCAGCGATGGCTTCAAAAACCAACTCGCCTGAGGATGACTCCGGAGTGAACTCGATGTGGTGATAATAGTACGGCTCGTCAGCACCGACTACGGTGATCTCGGAGATGTAATCGAGTTCCTCCTCCGCAAACTGGATGGACAGGTCCATCGTGCCACCGCAGCAGTTGCGGACGTTGTAATGGAACTGCAGCCAATATTGCTGGCCGGCCTCGAGTCCGCCGACAAGTTGCTTAAGCTTCCTTGAACCTTGCGTGAAGGCAATCTGCACACGATCAGGGATAACTCCGTTGTCCTGAAACGGTCCGCTGGCGTTGTTGACACCAGAGCCACCCTCCCATCCACCGACTGGGCCATAATGAGGCCAAGCAGCAGACGGGGGATGATCCTCGAAACTGGGGTTCTGGATCAGCGAACCACTCACGGCTACCACCACTGCGGCCGGGTTGAAGCAGACGCCGTATTGATTTGAAAAAACCAACGTGGCACTGCCACGGCCCATGGCTTCGACCTCGAACGACTGGGTCAACTCACCATCGTCGCTGGTAAACTTCAGTTCCAGCTTGCCATTAGAGCCGTCGGTGACCTTGACGACCGACGGGTCGGAACTGGTCACGGTAAGAACGGCGTCCTCGTCGGCGATCAGCTCCTCGGGAATAGTCAGCGCGACGGCGGTGCCAGTCTGCCCA
>CAJWPV010000341.1 GCA_913045395.1 uncultured Verrucomicrobiota bacterium
CTCGAATGCGGCGCATCGCCTGCGCGCCAAGTTCGAGCGTGTCGAGAATACGCTCTCTGGTGAGCAGCCTCGGCACCTCCGTGTAACCGACGTGCGTGGTCACAAACACACACCGTACCTCGCTCGAGTATTGCAGCATGCAGGAACACTGCGCATGCGTCCTGGCCGCAAAGATTTCTGTGTGCCCGGGAAATAAAATTCCTGCCGCGTGCAGTGCCTCCTTGTTCAGCGGCGCAGTCGTCACCGCGGCTACCTGACCACCCAGTGCTGCATCAATGGCATTCTCGACATAGGTGTACCCGGCACGCCCGGTCGCGGCATTGACAGTGCCGGTTTCAAAGTCGCCCAGGCCGATTGCTCCGATGTCGAACACGCACGGCCCGGAGGCATCCCCCAAACCAGCGACAACTTTATCCGGCTTGGGCAAACGGCACTGCTTGGCCGCCTGCTCCAACACAGCGGCATCCCCAAATACAACTGGGCTACACAGCCGCGCGATTTCCTCGTCCTGTAATAAATGCAGGCAAACCTCCGGCCCCACCCCTGCGGGGTCACCCATCGTCACGGCTATTTTTGGGAGGCTCATTTATCCGCGTGTCGCCAGCCTTATTTCAGTCCCAAGGCCCGGCGAAGGACCGGTTCAAAGGCATCAGCCTGGCGGACGAAACCAAGATCGTTCGGATGCGAAGAATCGGTGGTTCCCTCGGCATCGTCTCCCAACAAATCATCACCGCTAAGATAGTGAAGATGCTTCACACCGGCCGCCTTGAGTTGCTCATAAGCCTTTCGCAGGGCTGCGTGGTTATCGTCATGAAACTTTGCTCGTCCGGGCACAAGCCACGAGTTGGCAAACCGCCGATCCTCCACCAGCACGATCGGTGTGTCGGGTCGGGCTTTACGAAGTTGATTCACTAAAGGCACACAACGCTCGGTGACCATCACCGCATTCATATTTGGCAGACAATCGATGATGTAGCAGGCCGCATCCACATCCACCATCAGATTGCCCACTTCCTTGTGCATTTTTCCGTTGCCCGAAAAGCCAATGTTGATGACTGGGATCTCGAGTCGTCGACCGAGGATTGCCGGGTGTGCCATGCCCGGCCGCGAGGCGCACGCGCCATGAGTGATTGAGGTGCCATAAAAAACCAGCGGCTTGGCCGAGCGCGGTGCCAACGACTCAAACTTCGCCCCTGACGGCACACCGATCGCCAGCGACTCGGTGCCGTTGTACAGTGGCAGGTAGATCGCATACTCCCGCATGCCCGGAGCAATGCCGGTCAGCAAGGCAGCCTGCATCTCCTGCTTGTTGGGTCGCGTGGCAGCAGCCCAACGCCATTTGCCCGTATCATCGCGCGCGTATAAATCCAAACCACTCACCCCACTGGGTGGCATGTGCGGCATGCCAAGACGCGAATTCAACAGGTTCCACCTCGCGTGGATGGCATTGGCATCGGTTTTAAAGCGAACCATCATCCCGGCGCTGTGCCGACTGAGGTTCCAAACCGCACCGGTCACCATGCCTTCCGCCTTGGCTGGGAAACGATCAAACCATCGCTTGCGCTCCTGCTCCTCCCAGGCACGACCCTCGACACCCCACCGGGTGACGTCATGCCAGGTGACGTTGTCCTGAGCCAAGGCTGCACCGGTGGCGCATACAAAAAGAAAAATGATAATGTGCTTCACGGTTCTATCTGTTGATTATTTTGACTTCTGTTTCTGCGGGCTGGGTTTACCCATGTTAGTCTGTAACAATTTAGCCAATTTGCCGGCTTGGTCGGATTGGTTGGCAATGTTGATGTTCTCAACAGGGTCGCTCTTGTAGTCGTAAAGCATTTGACCGAGTGTTTTGCCGTTGGGCGTAGAGTACCTTGTATATCGGAATTGGTCGGTGCGGACTGAATCACCATTGCGGTAACGGCTGATGGCGAACGGCTTCCACTTGTCCTCGGGATTTTTCAGCAGCGCAACGAGGCTTTGGCCCTGAAGGTGGTCCGGTTTGGCTAGGCCAGTAAGGTCGCAGAGCGTTGGGTAAATATCGATCGACTCCACTAGCTTGGAACTGCGTAGGCCCGCTTTGTACCCAGGAGCAGCGACAAGCAGCGGCACCTGCAGTGAAGTCTCGAAGCAACTGTGTTTGCACCACATCGTGTGCTCGCCGAGGTTCCAGCCGTGGTCTCCCCACAGGACGATGATCGTGTTGTCGGCGAGTTTGAGCCGATCGAGTTCGTCCAGTAACTTACCAACCAGCGTGTCGGTGTAGCTGACGCAAGCGTAGTAGCCACGGATGAGGTTCCGCGCCATCTTGTCGCTAACCGGGCCACGCCTCGGCACGCCGTGGTAGGCGCGCAGCTCGCCTGAGTTGTGCACCGCTTCCTGCGGGGCGCCCTTCGGTTTTTGTCGGTAATTGTCCGGAAGCTTGATGATATCCTCCGGATACAGGTCCCAGTATTTCCTCGGTGCATTGAACGGCAGGTGCGGCTTAAAAAAACCGACTGCAAGAAAGAACGGCTGCTCGCGCTTGGCCAAGCGGCCCATCGTCTCGACCGCATGCTCGGCCAACCGTCCGTCCGGGTAGGCGTTGTCCGGCACGTCGGCATTCTCGTAGGGTGCAGCGCGGGCAGGCTTGGTGCCCGAGCCGATTTTTTTGCGCTGAATTTCGCGATTTTCCGGAAGATGATAGGTGAACGCGCCGCCCCGCCACGGTTCCTC
>CAJWPV010000342.1 GCA_913045395.1 uncultured Verrucomicrobiota bacterium
GGAGGATCATCGGCGTCGATGATCCTCCTACCGCGCAATGCATCCGGTGCACCGACATGGGAAATCCGGTCGCCACGAATGGCCACTGTCCCGACAAACGGAGCACCGCCGCTGCCATCGTAAATCGTGCCGTTTTGAATCACTATGTCATGGACAACATCGCCCGTATCGAGTTTCTGTGCAGGGCTCACACAGGACGAAACCATTAAACACAAGCCAAGCGGAAGCAGGAGGTCAGCGAAAAGTTTCTTCATGGGCTTCAGGCCGGAATTGAGCCGCATCTCCGGAGAAAAGCAAGCCCGCTTGACCAAGCGCCAGACCAAGTCTGAGGAGCTCGCACGATTCTCTGCCACTTTGTGTCCTCTGCGTTTTAAAAACCTAACCCAAATTGCCTTCCGACAATAAAGGCTTGAACCGCACCGGTGAATGCCTCCAATTTGTCGGTCGTCATTTTCATGAAAACAACTAATCTTCCTTTCAATGGACAAGCCGTGTTGTTTGCCGGCTTGCTGGCTGCCATCCTAGGCAATGGCTGCGTCACTCCGACCGTTGGTAGCCCCGATCTGTTCAACGGCAAAGACCTCGACGGCTGGCAGGTCACCGACTTTGCTGGCGGCGGCAAAATAGAGGTGAAGGATGGGGAGATTCACATCGCCATGGGCGAACTGATCTCGGGTATTAACCTAGCCCACCAAAACATCCCGCGTACGAACTACGAACTCTCCGCCGAGGCGATCAAGCTTGATGGCAACGATTTTTTCTGCGGGCTGACCTTCCCCGTAGGTGACACGTTTGCGTCGTTCATTCCAGGCGGCTGGGGCGGCACTGTTGTCGGCATCTCGAGCATTGATGGGATGGATGCTGCGGAAAACGAGACCGCCACGTTCAAGAAATTCGACAACAACCGGTGGTACCGTTTCCGGGTGCGCGTGACGCCGGGCAAGGTCCAGTGCTGGGTGGACGATGAGATGGCGGTGGACCTGTTGCTCGAGGATCGCACCATCGCATTACGCCCCGGGCCGATCGAGTTGTCGGTGCCAATCGGCATCACCGCGTTCCAGACCGTGGCGCGTATCCGCAACATCAGGCTGCAACCAATCAAGCCGTAACCACACGAGCCTGTGGCCAAGACCATCGTCATCACCGGCGTGACTCGCGGCATCGGCCGTGGTTTGGCGAGTGAATTCGATCGACTTGGCCACAAGGTCATCGGCTGCGGCCGCTCCGCCGATCAGCTCGCCGAGTTGCAAACCGCGCTTGGCCAGGCGCACGATTTTTCCGTGGTGGACATCACCGACGACCGGGCCGTCGCCGACTGGGCCAAGCGCACGCTCGCCAAGCACGGCGCGCCTGACCTGCTGATCAACAACGCGGCAATCATCAATCGTAACGCCAACCTCGTCGACGTGTCGGCAGAGGAGTTCGACGCGGTGATCGACATCAACATCAAGGGCGTGGCCAACGTCACAAGGCATTTCGCGCCGGCGATGATCAAGCACAACCACGGCGTGATTGTGAACCTCAGTTCTGGCTGGGGCCGTAGCACCTCACCCGAGGTGGCGCCCTACTGCGCGACCAAGTGGGCAATAGAGGGCTTGAGCAAGGCGATGGCCGAAGAGCTGCCCAGCGGCATGGCCTGCGTGCCGCTCAGCCCCGGCATGGTGAACACCGAGATGCTGCAAAGCTGCTTCGGTGCCGGCGCTGCTTCAGCCCGAAAGCCGGACAACTTCGCCAAAGCCGCAGCTCCGTTCCTACTCGGGCTTGGCCCGAAGGACAACGGCCAGTCGCTCACCGCCCCTGGCTGAGCGCGCTTGGCCAAACATCAATTGAAACTCTCGAAGCGATCGGTGTCAGCCATAATATCACTGAGCACCGAAAGACCGGAGAAAACCGCCGAGTCATCGAGCGGCAGTTTGCGCTGGCGCATGCTGTACGCGCAGCCGAACAGGTTCATCCCGTCGGCCCGCAGCTTGGCCAGGCGCGGATCGCCGATGCCCGGCACCGCATCGTCAATGCAGTAGAGGAAAACTTTCTCGCCATTGCCCATCGCCTTGGCCGCGAGGTCGAGCGCTTGGCCAAAGCCGGGAGCATCCGGCGCCACCGACACCATCAACCCCAACTTTTTTGGCTCGGAGATCAAGGTAAATTACTTCTGCCCGGCCAGACGCTTGAGATGTTTCTCGACCGTCGGCTTGCCTTTAACGTAACCGAGCGAGCCGAGGAACTCGTGCATGCGCGTAACAGTGGCGAGGAACATTTTGTTGTCGCGGCGACCAAAATTGAAGAAGCCGTGCGGCATGTCTTCATAACCCGCCAACTCCGCTCGCAAGCCGGTTTTGATGGCCTTCTTGACGTACGCCTCGGCAGTTAAGAACGGCACCGTCGTGTCGCCCTTGCCGTGGAGCACAAGTGTCGGTGGCAGTCCCTTGTGGATGTTGTGATACGGTGACATCGTCATGGGATCATCGACACCGAGTCGTTCCGCCAGTTGATCCAATTTTCCGCCGAACGCCTTCAATCCCTCCATCCTGGCGGTGATGAGCACCGGGTTATACAACACCATCGCGTTGGGGACGGAACTGACCTTGGCATCCTCACCCGGCTCGTCGTGCTTGGGGAGCGTACCGGTGCAGCCGGCAACATGGCCCCCGGCCGAGCCGCCGCCAGTGGCGACACGCTCCGGATCGATGCC
>CAJWPV010000343.1 GCA_913045395.1 uncultured Verrucomicrobiota bacterium
CGGACCTCGCAGGCGAATGGACCTTTCACATCACCTGTTCCGATGAGGAAAACCGCGGCCTGCACAATCTCTCCGGCGCGTTCCGCTGTACCGCGCCGCTGGGCGGCAATACTCTCCTCAAACACGGACCGATTCGAGTGTCGCGCGACCGTACCCACTTCGTGCACGAGGATAGCACGCCGTTTTTCTGGATGGCTGACACCGCGTGGAATGGCCCGCTTAAATCGAACGAGTTCGACTGGAAACATTACCTTGGCGAACGCAAACGACAGGGCTTCACTGCCGTGCAATGGGTGGCCACGAGTTGGCGCGGCGCACCGGACGGCGACGCCGACGGCAACAAGGCGTTCGAGGGAAAGGAAAAAATTCGTATCAACCCGGGGTATTTCCAGCGTCTTGACTACCGCGTCGAGGCGATCAACAACGCCGGCCTGCTCAGTGTCCCCGTGTTGCTGTGGGCGATGCGCGGCGATGAAAATCCGGCGAACATACTGCCCGACGACCAGACGATCCTGCTGGCCCGCTACATGGTCGCGCGCTGGGGTGCCACGTACGGCGCCTGGTTTCTCGGAGGCGACGGCGACTACTCCGGCACACAGGCCGCACGCTGGCGCACGCTTGGCCAAGCGGTATTCGGCGGCAGCAGGCACTTCCCCGTTTTCATGCATCCCAAGGGCAAGAGCTGGGTCTTTGAGGAGTTCCGCGACGAAAAATGGATGACGGCGCTCGGCTACCAGAGCGGCCACGACATCAACGATGCCACCAACAACTGGATACACCACGGCCCGGCGACGCGCGACTGGGCCAAGCTTCCGCATCGGCCGGTGGTCAACATCGAGCCGGCCTACGAGGGCCACAACAGCTACAGCAAAAAACAGCCGATCACCGCACTCGAGGTGCGTCGCGCACTTTATTGGAGCCTGCTCGGCACACCGACCGCCGGCGTGAGCTACGGCGCAGCCGGTGTGTGGGGCTGGGACGACGGCGACGCCCCGACGCCCGGCCACCCTGATGCTGGCACGCCACCCGCCTGGCGCGTTGCGTTAAACTTTGAAGCCGGCGAACAGGTCACCTACCTCTCGGCTTTGTTTCAGTCGATCGAGTTTCAGGCTCTTCGCCCCGACAACCGTGTGTTGGTAGAGCAGCCCGGCGACGAGACACTCTCCGAATATGCTGCTGCCGCCAGTTCCGCCGCCGGCAATCTTGTGGTTGTTTACACGCCGGTCGAAAAGCGACTGAAAGTCAGCGTGGCCAAGCTGCCCACGCCGTTGATCGCCGCCTGGGTCAATCCGCGCACCGGCGAACGCTCCAGCGTCTTGGCGGTGCTTCGCGGCGCGGCGCTCGAGTGCCCGGCCCCCGGTCCGGGTGACTGGCTGCTGCTGCTCCGCTCCAAGTCAGCCGAGCCGGAAACCGCCGGCAACTGATCCATGCATCCGCTCGCGGAAAAAGTGGGCAAAATCAGCCGGGTCCTAAACTTCTTCCCGGGAAGCGGCATCATCATCGTGGCCGTCTCCGGCGGCATCGACTCGATGGCGTTGCTGCACTTGCTCGCCACTCCCGGGCTTGGCCTAAGCGACCGGCTCGTCGTTGCACACTTCAATCACCAACTCCGCGGCGCGGACAGCGATGCCGATGCTGGATTCGTTGAGCATGCGGCCGGGCAGCTTGGCCGGCCATTCGAGTCCGGGAGCGGCGACACGCGGCAACTCGCCGCCGAAACAGGTAACGGCATCGAAGCTGCTGCCCGTCAGTTGCGCCACCAGTTTTTCGCCCGTTTGGCCAAACGCTTGGCCAGCCGCAACGTCGCCTTGGCGCATCACGCCGACGATCAAATCGAAACCTTTTTCCTGCGGCTGCTGCGCGGCGCGGGCAACCGCGGCCTGGCCGGCATGCAGCCAGTCGCGCTGTCGCCGATCGACCCAGGTGTGACCCTCGTCCGCCCGTTGCTCGGCATGCACCGGGCCGAGATTGTGGCGTACGCAGAAGAGCAGGGGATTGCTCATCGCGAAGATGTCTCAAACACCAACACCCATTTTCTGCGCAACCGAGTCCGGCACGAACTACTGCCGCAACTCACAGAACAGTTTGGCGCATCGGTGAGCCGCCAAATCGTCAAGGCGATGCAAGTTGCCGGCGACGAGGCCGACTGCATCGACGACTTCGCCGCCGCCTGGCTTGGTCGGGCGGAGTCACCGTTTGAGCAACTGCCCGCTGCGATTCAGCGGCAGGTCGTACAGCGGCAGCTGTTCCCGCTTGGTGTCGAGCCTTCGTTCAATTTGGTCGAGGCACTTCGCGCGGAAGCCGATCGCGTCATCGAGATCGCCCCAGGCAAACGGCTGCAACGTAACGCTACTGGGCGAGTGGAACTAGCCCCCTCTGTGGCCGAGCCGGAATTCTCACTGACCAAGCTCGAAATCTTCCTTGAGGGTCAGGCCGGTGAAGCCGAATTCGGTGGCCTGACGATTCGCTGGGAACGCTTGACCGGCGGCTTGGCCAAGTGGCACGAGCTTGGCCAAGCGGAGAACCGAGAAGTCTTTGATGCCGAGGCGATTGGCCAAGCGATCACTTTGCGCCACTGGCAGCCAGGTGACCGTTTCCCCCCCATCGGCCAAGCCGGCTCCACAAAGCTGCAGGATCTGTTCGTGAACCAAAAAATCGCCAAGGCAGAACGTCATCGGCTGG
>CAJWPV010000344.1 GCA_913045395.1 uncultured Verrucomicrobiota bacterium
GCGCCGATCACTCCCGACGCCACGCCGAAACCCACCGCCAAAAGCAGCATACGGTGCATGCGATCGGTCAGCAGATACGCCGCCGCCGCGGGGGTGATAAGCATCGCCGACACCAGCACCACACCCACCGCCTGCAACGCGATCACCACCGCGAACGCCACCAGCAGCATCAACCCGTGGTGAATCCACTGGCTAGGCAGCGCGATCGACCGGGCAAACCCCGCATCAAAACTCGTCACCAGCAGCTCCTTGTAAAACACAAACACCACCACCACGATCAGCAGCGTGACACCGGTCATCAGCCGGATGTCATCCTCGCCAATCGCCGCCGCCTGGCCAAACATGAACTTGTCGATGCCGCTCTTGTTGCCGGTGGGCAGGCGCTGGATCATCGTCAGCAGACAGATGCCCACAGCGAAAAACGACGCCAGCGTCAGGCCAAGCGCCGAGTCCTCCTTGATCTTGGTCGTCTGTTTCAGGGTGTTGACAAGAAACGTCCCGGCCACCCCGGCCACCACCGCCCCGCAAAAAATTAGCGACGGATTCTTGGTGATGTTGGCCACGTCAAAACTCCAGTCAAGCAACCCGCTGGCACTCACGCCGGAAAACAGGAAGCCAAGCGCCACGCCGGGCAGCACCGCGTGCGACAACGTGTCGCCGACGAGCGCCATCTTGCGCACCACGATGAAGCAGCCCAGCAACCCACACGAGATGCCGAGCAGCACCGAGCCAATCACCGCGTAGCGCACCGACGGATCACGGAACGAAAAAAAACGGATCGCCTGTTGGCCAAGCGATGTCTCCTCCGCAACATCGCCGATCTTCGCCGGCCAGGCGCTCTCCGGCAAAACCACAAAGACCGCCAACACCGCCAACAGGCCAAGCGCGTGCCCTGCACCCCTTCCCTGCTTGGCCAAGATTGATCGCTGTTGGTTCATCGGTTACTTGACGTGCTGCCCGACTGCATCCGCCACCTCGGAAAGAATCGTCAATCGGCCGCCGTACGTTTTCTGCAGCAGCTCGTACGTAAACACCTTTTCAGTCTCGCCGTAGGCCACCACCCGCATGTTGAGCAGCAGCAGTTGGTCGAAATAATTGCGCGCCGTCGGCAGGTCGTGATGCACCACCAGCAGCGTTTTGCCTTTCTCACGAAGTTCGTGCAGCAGCGCGATGATTGCCGTCTCGGTCGCGGCATCCACACCGGCAAACGGCTCGTCCATGAAATAAATGTCGCTCTCCTGCGCCAACGCGCGTGCCAAAAAAACCCGCTGTTGCTGGCCGCCGCTCAGGTTTGAAATCTGCCGCCTGGCAAACGGCAGCATCTTCACCTTGTCAAGACACTCGCGGGCAATCTCGCGATCGGCCTTTTTTGGCCGCTTGAACCAACCGACATGCCCATAGCGGCCCATCATTACAACGTCCATCACCGTGACCGGGAAATCCCAGTCAACTGATTCTCGCTGAGGCACATAGCCGACTCGGCGACGATTTTCGTTGTACGGTTTTCCAAAGATCTTCACCCACCCGCTACTCGGTGGCACCAGGCCCATGATAGCCTTGATAAGGGTCGATTTGCCGGCACCATTCGGCCCCACAATCCCGACCAGCTTGCCCTTAGGCACCTGCAGGTCGATGCCCCAAAGCACCGGTTTCTTGTGATACCCAGCCGTCAGATCGTGAATCTCAAGCGGGATATTCTCGCCATTGGTTGCCAGGGAATCTGCCATGCTAAAAACTCAGGTTGACCCGCAGGCCAAGCACCAGTGCGTCATCGAGTTCGCCGGTCGCGCCGGGGTCGTTGACCCACTGCACGCTTGGTTGGATGATGAAATCGTCGCTCATGACAAACTCATATGCCGCCTCGATCACACTCTCCGAAGTGCGTCCGGACAAATCATCAGTGATATGTGCTTGCGACAGGCCAAGTGCAGTAGTGTCGATGTCGCGGCCAGCAATCAAACCAACATAATTCAAGCCAACCTGAAAACTGTAATCGATCGCACTGCGATCTTCCGGCGCAAATCCGGCGCGGACAAACAGGCTCAGCCCCTGGTCGCTGTACTCGCGGTAAACCATCTGCTCGCCGGACGCGTACACGCCTTGTATTCCGTCGTTCGACGCGCCACCTCGGAAGTCTTCAAACTCACCCGAGTGCCACCAGCCACCGAGTTTGTACGTGCCGGGGAGGTCGCCAGCGTCCTCCGCCTGGTTGTGCCGATAGCCGACTTCGACCATACCGAAAGTGCCCTGGCCGTTGCCCGGTTCCAAGTGCAAGCCATGTCGGTTGACCGTGTCATCGCCTTCGGGCGAGTCGAAGGTGTCACCATCGAAGACTCCCACCTGGCCATACCACGCCTGGCTTGGTTCCCAAAGCAACCGCAGGCCAAGCGCGGGAATGTAGAACGCCGGGCCGGTGTTGACCGTGTTCATCGAGATGAACTCCGGCCAGCCGAAGGTTGAGTTTAGGAACGGGCCGGCGGTGTCGAGCGTCGAGAATTCCTCATCCGCCAGCAGCAACCCGGCACGCAGACTCAGCGACTCACCGGCGAACGATTTCTCCACCCACGACTCGTAAAGCCGCACACTTGCGTAGCCCTCGATGTTGCTCACGCTCAACATGTCACCCACGCGGCTGCCGATGCCGGAGCCGTGTAGATCCATCCCGCTCAATCGTAGC
>CAJWPV010000345.1 GCA_913045395.1 uncultured Verrucomicrobiota bacterium
CGCGGATCACCCGCAGCACGTGGATCCGGCCCTTTCGGGGTGGTACGTATTTCTCAACCTTGTCGGTGAACAGGATCAGCCCAACCTTGTCGTTGTTGCGGATGGCGGAGAAGGCCAGCACCGAGGCCAACTCGGCGGCGATCTCGCGCTTGGTTTGCTCGACCGAACCGAAGAAGCCAGAGCCGCTCAGATCCACCAGTAGCATCAGCGTCAACTCGCGCTCCTCCGAGTACACCTTAACAAACGGCTGGTTCATCCGGGCGGTAACGTTCCAGTCGATCGACCGGATCTCGTCACCGGGCGTGTACTCGCGCACCTCCTCGAAGTGCAACCCCTGCCCCTTGAACGCACTGTGGTACTGGCCCGCCAACGTCTCGGTGACAAGCCGCTTGGTGCGAATCTCGATTTGCCGGATTTTTTTGAGTATCTCCCTCGGGATCATAATGGCGCGAACGCGGGACGCAGCTTAGCCGATTCCCCCGCCGGTGTGTAGTCCCCGCTTGGCGCGAAAACCGCGAATCCCCGCGACACCCAACACCCAGCCAAGACAGGTCCAGCCGAACACGTCGCCGTGCCGGTTGTAAAACGTCTGGCCAGGCGTCTGACCAAGCAGCACATCGAACGACACAAACCCGGCCCCGTAAATGTCGCCGCTCTCCTGTCCATAAAATTGCCGCACTCGGCCAAGCGAATCGATCCAGCAGGTGAGCCCGTTGTTGGCGCAACGGACCAGCGGCACACCGTTTTCCACCGCGCGAAAGACGGCGTTGGCCGCGTGCTGCCACTGCTCCGGCCCGGTGCCAAACCAGCCGTCGTTGGTCAGGTTCACCAGCAGATCTGTCCCCGACGACACATGCTCTCGGCCTCCGTGCGGGAATGAGTCCTCGAAGCAGATCAACGGCGCGATCATGTGTCCACCCTCCTGCAGCGTGAACTGCACCGGCTCCATTCCCGCAGTGAAACTGCCGCCGATCGGTGACAGATATTTCATGAACGGAAGCGCCTTTTCGAACGGAATATACTCGCCGAAAATGACCAAACGCCGTTTGCGGTAGCTCTGCAACTGGATGTCGTCCGGCGTCAGGAAAGCGGCGGTGTTGTAAAACCGGACTTCATCTGAGCCCTCCGCCCGCTCGTGATCGTCGGTGCCGAAAAGCAGCGGTACACCACTGCTTTTCACCATACCGAACACCTCTGGCCACCGCTCCGCCGAGATTGACGCGCAGGCCTCCGGCCACACCAGTAAATCCGGCTTGGTGGCCAATGCCAATCTCGACAGCTTGAGTATCTTGGCCAGGCGCTCGTCGGCGGTGCCACCCTGCCAAATCAACTGCTGCGGAATGCTCGGCTGCACCAGCGCGACGGTCAATTTGTTTGTCGGCGATGGGACTTTGGCGACACGAAAAACTCCCGACCCACAAACCAATCCCAACGCCAACAACGGCAGTGCCACATCGACCATCCACGACCAAGGATTGGCCGGCGAGCGCCGGATTTGCAGCACGGCGAACAGCAGGCTCACCGACGCCCACACCACCAAAAACGACACACCGTACACCCCGGTCACCGACGCGATTTGAATCAGTGCGAAATTCTCGAACTGGCTGACACCGAGAAAGTTCCACGGATAGCCGCCGAGTAACCTTGCCTGCAACATTTCGAATGCCACCCAAGTGGCGGCGGCAAACAGCCCAAAGCCGAGCCGCCGAAACCACGGCCACTGCAGTTTGCCCAAGCCATCCCGCAGCGACCCGCCACAAAGCCACGCCCAAGCCGCCGGATACAGCGCCGAGTATAGGCTCAACGCCAGCCAGCCAGCGATCGCCCCGGCCATGTGTGGCATATTCAGCAGGAATCGCAGTGAAACCAGCCGGAAAACCAGCGCCGCGACAAAGGCCAGGCCGAACAAGCGCCAGCGTCTCTCCCCGGCAACGACCGCCAGCCAAGCACCTGGAACCAGCCAAGCGAAGCCAACCCAGCGCGGCTCCGGAAAAGCCAAGGCCAGTGCCAAGCCCACCAGTACCGCCAGCGGCCACCGCGCTTGGCTAAGTTGTTTTGCTCCAATCAACGGCGGGAGATTGCCCGACGACAAATGCTGAGTCGAGCGCCCGGCTTTTGGCTTGCGAATCGCCCCCGCTGCCGTCACCGTCTGCTCCACAATGCCTAGCGCAAAGACTTCCAAAAAATGGATCGCCCTCGCCCTGCTCTTCGCCACCATGACAAGCCCGGCGTCTGCTGAGAAGATCAGTGTGCTGTTCGTCGATGGACAGAACAACCACAACTGGAAAGCCATGACGCCTTACATGAAGGCGCAAATGGAAAAGACCGAATTGTTCCAAGTCGATGTGGCTACTTCCCCGCCGCGCGCCCCACGCCCGCCAAGGAACTTGAGCGAGAGCCAAAAGGCCAAGGCGGCCGAGGCCGCCACGAAAATCCGCGAGGAGTTTCAGGCCAAGTGGGACGCCTTCCGCCCGGCATTCAAAAAATATGATGTCATCGTGAGCAACTACAACGGAGAAGACTGGCCCGAACCGGTTCAGCGCGCGTTTGAAAAATACATGAAGAACGGCGGCCGTTTCATTGTCGTCCATGCCGCAGACAACTCATTTCCGAATTGGCTCGAGTACAACAGGATGATCGGCCTCGGCGGCTGGGGTGGCCGCACCG
>CAJWPV010000346.1 GCA_913045395.1 uncultured Verrucomicrobiota bacterium
CAGTGCTGGTGGGTATGATGATGGCAGTATCCGGCTTCACGCTGGACACCAGCAAACTGCACCGACACGCAGCCAACGTCGGCGCGATCACGCTGGTGCTCTTCTCGACCTACTGCCTTGCGCCAGCGGTGGCATACGGGCTGGCGCTGTGGCTGCAACCGGCAGGCAACACACATTTCCTGACGGCGGTGATGATCATGGCCGCGCAGGCGAGCAGCCTGGCCTCGGCGTTGGCGTTGACCGTGCTCTCGCGCGGCAACCAGGAACTGGCGCTCATCTTCACGCTGCTGTCAAGTTCGCTAACCGTGGTGCTGACACCTCTGGTGCTCCAGTTGAGCATCGGGGCCTCGGTGGAAATCCCGCTTGGCAAAATGATCCTGAAAATGCTGCTAATTGTCGTGATGCCCGTGGCGCTTGGCCAGGCGCTGCGCCAGTTTTTGTGGGACAAAGCCAGGCCGTTGTTTAAGGGCATCCGCTTGGTTCCGCAGTTGATCATTCTCGTATTTGTGTACTCCGGCTTCTCGGTAGCCACCGGGCAAATCAACGGCAATGCCGATGTCGTGCTGCGCATTGTCGTCGTCTCCGCGCTGCTGCACACAATCCTCCTGGCATGGAACTTTTGCATGTCGGTTTTGTTGCGAATGGACAGCGGCACCGGCACCGCCATTGTTTTTTGTGGCTCGCAAAAAACGCTGCCAAACGGCATCTACCTTTGGCAGCACTTCTTTGGCGACAACCCCATCGGTGCACTACCCCTGGCGCTGTATCACCTGATTCAATTGATCACTGACACGCTGCTCGTGCCGTTGTTCGAGCGTCGCAACCGGACAAAGCAGGGCAGCTAACTGCGCATCCAATAGCGCAGCGGCGAGTGACGGATAAGGTCGATGAGGAACTCATTCAGCCGGGCCGCCTTGGGCTCCTCCAGCCGCATGGTGGCCAAGGCCGTGAGAAGGAGCACCCCCACGACTCCGGTGAAGTAAATGGTGTATTCATTCCACTCGATGCTGAGCCAATCCGACTCCCAGCCGGAAAAGATGTCGATCATCAATCCCCAAAGTGTCGGCGATATCCCCATCGCCATGCCGCCGACAACAGCGAACACAGCGAAGTAGTGGCTGCTCCCCAGGCGCGGCACGGTCGCCATCGCCAGTCGCGTCATCGACATGGTCACACTTGCCAGCACAAAGCCAAAGCTGAAGTACAGGCCGGCGACAGCGAAAAAATTGAGTGGCACCACCCCACCGGCAATCATCCCAAACACGGCCACGCAAACCAGGCCTATGGCCAGCCCGAAAAAAATGACCGGCCGGCTGCCCATGCGATCAAGGCGAGACTTCAGAAACCAAAGCGTCCCGAGCGCGCCGATGAACTTAGCAGACGAGGCGAGCATGATATGGTTGTCCTGCATGCCGGCCTCGGCCTTGAGGTACTTGACCGTGAACGCAGCCAATCCGCCCAGCGCGATCGCCATGAACAACTCCACCCAGAGCAATTTGCGAAACACTCGGTTGCCGAAAATCTCAGCCCACGGGGCCTCCTGCTTTTTGCCAACCTCCTCGCTAGGCGGTGCAACGGCCGGCACGCGCAGAATGAAATAGATGCTCCAGACCCCCGAGAGGCAGCTGAATCCAAACAAGAAACTGAACTGGCCACTCGTCGGCGCCTGACCGAAGTAAGCCGCCACCAGTAGGAACGCCACCAGGCTGCCCGTATTGACAAAGGCACTCTCATAGGTCAGGTACCGGCCGCGGATATTCTCCGGGATCAGTCCGCGAATCCACGGATACCATCCACAACTGGCAATGCCGCGCACCACGTTGAAGGCAAACAACAGTACAAGCACCAGGGCGAGTTGGCTCTGCTGGTTGATCACACCGTCGAGCAACGGCACGAATACCAATCCAAACACAAAAACCAACCGCAGCGACCAGCCGGTGGCGACGAAAAACTTGTAACCCCAGCGCCCGACATGCGCGGCGGCGGGGATTTGAAAGATGACCATCAACGGTGTCATCCCGGCGATGAGACCCATGACGGTGGCGCTGGCTCCGAGACTCTCTGCGTACAGAAAGATCGGGCTGTCCATAATGATCTGGCAGGACAGAAAGTTGAAAAAGAAGAACCAGAACAGGCTTTGAGTGCCCTCGGGGAATTTTGGCCTGGCAGCGTGGTCGCTCAAGGCCGGTGAGTGGGCCACAGTTGACGGCCGGGGGTCAAGTGGGTGTTCAGAACCCCCGCCGCGACTTGTTGGCACTGGTGCCCGGCTTTTGGTTGAGTAGCCCGCTGCGAATGGCCGGCTGCTCCCGGTCCCTGGGCTGGAATAGCAGAGGCAGCTCCCGCCGAGCAGCCGCCGGGGGCGCGGCGAAGGCCGATGAAAATGGATTGTTCACCGATGCCGGTGCAGCCAGGCCCGACGGTAGCTTGAAGCCGGCCGTTATCCCGCCCACTCCAACCCCGGTCACCGGCGTGGACGGCTTCGGGGCCAGGCCACTGCCAAAACTCATCGGGTCGAGGCCAAGCGCACGCCTGCTTGTGCCTCCCGGACTGGTATTGAAAAAATTTTTGCTGTCGATAAAGCTCCCACCGTTTTTTTTCTGTTGCTGAAAAAAACCGATGTTGCCCACTGCTCCCGCCTGGCCAAGCGATTGGCC
>CAJWPV010000347.1 GCA_913045395.1 uncultured Verrucomicrobiota bacterium
GTGCAGCTCGATGAACTCGTGAACATCCTCCGACAGGTCGAGCAGCGGCTGGCCGCTCCGGTTAAATTCAGGTTCCTCGACCGGATGGTACATGATCTCGGAGATCACGATACGCGGCGGAGGAGGCGCGTTGGCATCCACGTGGTAAAACCAGCCAAGTGGCAGGAACGTTTTCTTGAACGGATTCGTGCCGGTGATGTTGTGGTACAGGTCCCATGAGATTTTCACCTCGGCGCCCGGTGCTTGGCCAAGCACAAACCGGTAGTGACTGTCGCTGATCTTCGTCAGGCTTTTTGCTGGCGTGCCGTTGATCAGCAGGTCATCTGCGTCCACCCCGCTGACCGGCATGCTGAACTCCACCC
The DNA here is from genome assembly GCA_913045395.1 of uncultured Verrucomicrobiota bacterium. GTDB lineage: Bacteria > Verrucomicrobiota > Verrucomicrobiia > Limisphaerales > UBA1096 > UBA1096. The sequence goes on from CAJWPV010000347.1 coordinate 363, forward strand.
CGACCATGTCGAGCGACTTCACCGTCAACCCGGCCGGCGGGTTGGTTCGCCTCACGTACGGCGGATTGTTATCGGCATGCGTGTACGTCCAGCGATTGCCATTGGCGGTTTCCAGGAACGTGTTGGGAGTCTGGGCCTGGTCGGTGATGCCGTGATTCTTCGCCCAGGTGAGGTTCACCTTGCCCTGGGGCAGGCCGGCGAGTTGAAACACCCATGTCCGGCCGCTGCCCTCGACCGACTGCGCCGACTGGCCGTTTGCCAGCAGGTCGGTGGCATCAACGCCGTTCACCGGCTCGCTAAAGGTAACACTAATTTGACCCAGATCCGAGGCAAGGCCGCCCGGCGGATCAACCGTCTCCACTTTTGGCGGGACACTCTCGACTGAGACCGCCGTGAGGCGGGCATCGAACAACACGTCCGTGCTGGTGCGCCGCAGGTTGAGCACAATCACCGCGATTGTGTTTTCGCCATCGATCAAAATCTCATCCAGGTTTTTCAGCGAGTAATTGCGAAAGCGCAGCGGCTCGGACGCCGCCTTGGAGGCGGCCGAGTTGTACTTTGGCTTGTCTACATCGACATTGTGCCGCGCCACTTCGGTCCCGTTGATGTAGGCCACAAACCCGTCGTCCACCTTGGCACGCAGCGTCATCGAGTTGATCGTGTCCGGGTCGGGGGCGTCGAACTTGCGCCGGAGAAAAAACGAGGAGTAGCGGCTCTTCATGTCGTCCAGCTCGGTCCCGCCTGTGACATTCTCGCCGAAGAAAACCGGTGTCGGGGCGGTCTCCCATTCCGAGTCGTCATGGTCCGGCTTGAGCCAGGCCCAGTAGTCCGGGCGGGTGGGAGTTTTATTGCCGCGCCACATTTTCCATGTTGCCTCGTAGTCAAAGAGCGTCACCGCCTGGCCAAGTGGGGCAGCGAACAGCAGGGCCAGCGGTAATGCCCACAGGCGCACAAAGCATGGCCCGGAGCTCCACTGCCGGATTGCATGCATGTTGATCACGTGCAGGGAACGTACCCAAGATGGTTCAGTTTTCAATGCTGCAACTGTATGATTGCAATCATAACCGGGCGCGCCTAGCTTCCGGTCAGTCGAGCGGACTGGAGATGCGACTTGTAGCAACCATGGCGGCCGCGCTGTTGTCGGGCGTGCTTGGCCAAGCGGCACAGCCGGAACAGGGCGGTCACTGGCCGTTCAAGCCGGTTGGCCGTGTTGTGCCGCCGGAGGTCACGCAGACCAACTGGATCAGCAATCCGGTGGATGCCTTTATTCTCTCCAAACTCGAGGCCAACGGCATTGCACCCGCGCGCTTGGCCAAGCGCCGCACACTGGTTCGCCGGTTATATTTTGATCTGCTTGGGTTGCCTCCGGAGTCGGATGTCGCCGACGCATTTATCGACGATCCCAGCCCACTCGCCTACGAGCGCCTAGTTGATCGGCTGCTCAACGATCCGCGTTACGGCGAACGCTGGGCGCGCTACTGGCTCGACCTCGCACGTTACGCCGACACCGCCGGCTACGAGGGCGACCCGGACATGCCGCATGCATGGCGCTACCGCGACTACGTCATCGACTCGCTCAACCGCGACAAGCCGTACGACCGGTTCATCCGGGAACAGATCGCGGGTGACGAGTTCAACGAGATTATGGGCGCGGGCGAGCTGCCCGGCATGGATGCGGAGCGCACCGTCGCGCTGACGTTTTTGCGGCTCGCGCCGTTCACCGAGCCGCGCGGCGACCGTTCCCGGCACGAGCTGCTCAGCGAGATGACCTCGACGGTCAGTTCCGTGTTTCTCGGGCTTACGATGGGCTGCGCGCAATGCCACGACCACAAGCATGACGCCATCCCGATCGCGGACTTCTACCGCATGCAGGCGTTCTTCTCGACGGTGCAGCTCCCGCCGCCCGAGCGGGGCGACGGCTTCCAGATCGGCGGACCGTTGTCAGCGCGGTTTTATCGCGCCCATGAGGAAGCATTGATCAACGACAAGCGTGCCCGACTGCAGCGCGAGGTCGGCGAGGCCAAGTCGGAACTGGCCGAGTTGACGAGGCAACTGGAGCCGCGCATCGCCAGGCGCGACGCCGGGTTCGGCCTGCAGGTTTACGGCGGCGGTCTGGGCAACGACTATCTTTACGACACCGCGAACGTGACCGACGGTCAGCCGCATTACGCCGTCGTGTCGACCGATGGCAGGGCGTGGTCGTTTTTCACCGACGGGAAACCGGCCGGATCGCTGGGCAGCAAGAGCGGCGCGAACAACGGCAAGTGG
>CAJWPV010000348.1 GCA_913045395.1 uncultured Verrucomicrobiota bacterium
GGCACCGCCAGAGTCTTTTTTTGGCCGGGCGAAACCAGCACAGCCATTGGTGTTTGACCCGTGAAACCAGACGGGATGAACCCCTTGGCCGCAGTTTGACGCGCTTGGCCAAGCGCAACCAACTCAGGCTTCACATTTGTGTCGTAAAAGGTGGCAACAGCGATCGATTGCAGCGACTCGCGCTCGGCGACAGGCATGGCATCGCCGACAAACAGGTAAAGATGGTACGGCTCGGAGCCGAGATCCACGAAGCCGACGTCGCGCACATTGAATCGGCAGCCAAGTGCCTCGAACTGCTGCAAGACAACCAGCAGGAAAAACAGTCGCTTCGAGCAGGAGATCACTTGAAACTATTTCGCCGCACGAAGATCCTCACGGTTCACCTCGAGAGTGTGAATGACAGTCGGCGCCACTTTGGCGTTTTTTACATTTACCGGAACCAACTCAACGGTGAGGTTCTCTACAATCTCTACGTTCCCAAACTCGCGTAGCACCACTTGGCCAAGCACCCCACTGGCCAGGGCAACATCGAGCGATTTCAGGACAGTCTTGCCCTGCAGCTTGACGTCGAACACGCGGCTACCCTCCGTGTCGCCCGGCAGTTTCGCAAATCCCAGCCGCACGGTGTACCGACCGGTCTGCTCCTTTTCCAGCAACGGCACGGCGAGCCGGGTCACGCCCTTGAGCGCGGACGTGTAGAGCCAGGGCTTGTCGGTGCCGGCGATGGTTTTGCCCACCCAATCACTCTGCACGACTTCCGGCTTGCCCTTCTCGTCAAGCTTGAACTTGATTCCGTAATTGACGAAGGCGTTCCGTCCCTCTTTCGTGTTCGGACGAGGATACGAGAACCATACGGTGCCATCTTTCGCGCGCATATCGCCGGGGGCGCCGAAGTTGATCGCGAGATGCTTCACCGGCTTGATCGCCGCCTGGCTGATGAAGACCGCCCACTCGGCGTGCCCTTTTTGCGGCTTGTTTTTGAGCACGACCGTTGTGCGGAGAGAGTAGTTGCAAGTGCAGCCGGCGCTGGCCTCCTGCATACTCAATAGGCCATTGGCTGGAATCATACTATTCCAGCAACCGGGCCGCATGCCGCCAAATAACTGCAGGCCGCTATCCTGCTCTGTATTCACGATCGCGCCGCTGTACGATCGAAAAAAAAGATTGTGCGGCGTGGCGGTCACAATCCCACAACTGTGGCCTGGTCGAACAAACTCCCAATCCACAGTCTCGCCGGTGATAGGATGCGAACGTTTCTGGATTTCGCCGGTGGCCAGGTCGCAGCGCCGAGGCTCGATATAAATCGTATCCCCAACAATCGTCGGTCGGCGGCGGTAATTAAGCGGCTTACTCCACAGTAAACTGCCACTATCACCCTGGAGTACCGTTATCCTGCGCCACGTCAGCTCACCCTTGTTGAACGGCCCTTCATCGTGGTTGCTGTAATGCCCAAAGAACAGAACCTTACCGTCTTGATAGGCGAGGCCGAGCTTAGTCCCACCGCTACCGGTCAGGTCTTGTGGGCGGTTCCAAAGTTCCTCACCTGTTTTTGCATTCAAACAAACTACGCGACGGACATCTCGATCCTTTTCGTCAAGTTGTTGCTCACCCTCCGGAATGTAACTCCCTCCTTTAATGCTGGCACGAACCGAGTCTCGAGCCTCTTGCCGCTCCGTTTCGCTGATGTCGTCTTGCAGAAAGAAAACCCGATCGCCACCAATTACCAACGAGATGTTTGGAATTGATTTGCCCGTATGCTCCCAAATGAGTTCGCCGGTAGGAATATCGTACGCAAAGACCTTCTCACTTAGCATGATGGTTTTCGCGACGCTCGACGGTTTGAAGTCTGGCATCCAAGCCGGGAAGGTATTGATGGGGTGCCAGTGCAGGCCGGCACGCTTAAAATAATCGTACGCCCGATTGTCTGGCCGAGGATAGCTGGTCTTGATTGTTTTGAATTTCGCAAGCGCCTCCTTGGGTGCATCAGCCTCAGCTATCCATTCGCCATTTTTTACAAGCGCATTCCAAAGGTAGCCGTACTCGTTGGCCAACGGCATTGCTCCTGTGCCAAAAAGCGTGCCTCCATCAACAGAAATATTCCCCCAACGCAGCACCTGTCCGCCAGGAGTTCTGGGTACTTGAAATTCACGCCGCGTTCTACCTGTTTGAGCGTCAAGCTGCAGGACACGATCATGAGCTGCGACGAAAATTGAATCTTCGTTGGCTGTGATGTTCGAACTATCGACATCGACGCGCACGCGAACCGCACCGGAGATTTTTCGCTGCCAAAGGAATGTTCCATTGTAGGCGTCGTACGCCATGACTACTTCCATACCCTGTACAAACAATCGTCCGTTAATGGCCAGTGGACTTACGGATCGAGCGTGCCGATCTACCATGTATTTCGAACCTGGCTCACCAAACCACAAGACCCCAAGCGGACCCTTCACAAGCCGATCCCGTGTAGAAGAAGTCTTTGAGTTATTTCCATACAACCCGGTCCAACTACCCGCACCGTCAAGCTTGCCGCGTGTAAACTTCAGCCAGCCATTGGATTTCGCCACCTCATGCGTCGCCCTTGCGTTGGCTTTTAGCCCCTTGATTACCTTCACCTCCCTGTTCTTCGG
>CAJWPV010000349.1 GCA_913045395.1 uncultured Verrucomicrobiota bacterium
TCGCTGTTCAGTTTCAACAGCCCCGTTGGCGCCTGCCTGGAGTGCAAAGGCTTTGGCCGAATCATCTCGATCGACTACCGGCTCGCGATGCCAGACCTCACCAAGTCGATCGCTGGGGGCGTCGTCAAGCCGTGGCAGACCGGGCACGGCATCGAGTGCCAGCGCGAGATGATGGCCGCCGCGAAGCAGGACGGCATCCCGACCGACGTGCCGTTCAATAAGCTCCCAAAAAAAATGCGCGACTGGGTGATCCACGGCGAGCCGGACTACGGCGAGCCGGGCCGCACCTGGCCTGACGCATGGTACGGCGTCGCCGGTTATTTTCGCTGGCTCGAAAGCAAGGCGTACAAAATGCATGTCCGTGTGCTGCTCTCGCGTTACCGCACCTACACGGCGTGCCCGACGTGCGAGGGGCAGCGCTTCAAGCCGGACTCGCTGCGCTTCAAGCTCGACTACACCGGCAGCGGCGACTGGCTGACGCTCTCCGATTTTTACCGACTCCCCATCCGCGATGCGGCGGGCGTGATTGAGAGTCTCGCCAACCGGCTTAGCCTCAATCAGTCGGACGCGCTTGCACCGGTGCTGGCCGAGGTGCGCGGACGGCTCGACGCCATGGTGCGCATCGGCCTCGGCTACCTCACGCTCGACCGGGCAACGCGCACGTTGTCCGGCGGAGAAACCCAGCGTGTGAACCTCACCGCCTGCCTCAGCTCGCGGCTGGTCAATATGCTCTACGTGCTCGACGAGCCGAGTGTCGGGCTGCACCCGCGCGACACTAGGCGACTCGTGGGATTGCTAGAAAACCTGCGCGACCTCGGCAACACTTTGGTCGTCGTTGAGCACGAGACCGGCGTCATCCGCCGGGCCGATCACGTCGTTGACCTCGGCCCGGAACGCGGCGAGTGCGGCGGCGAAATCGTGTACAACGGCGCCGGCTCGCGCCTGGCCAAGTGCAGAGCCTCGCTGACGGGTGCGTACCTCTCCGGCCGCAGACAACTCGAAGCGCCCCCGGCGCGCAAGGTAACCGAGCGCACGCTGCGACTGCGACTGGCCAAGTTTACCCGGCACAACCTGATCGACTTCACGGTGGACATCCCACTGGGCAGATTGGTTTGCGTGACCGGCGTCAGTGGCTCCGGCAAAACAACGCTCATCCGCGATGGACTACTCCCTGCCCTGCTTGACAAGCTCGGCGGCACGCCACCAGACGCCCGCTTGGCCAAGCTGACCGGCTGGCAGTCAATCGACTCGGTGATGATGGTCGACCAGTCTTCTCTTGGCCGCACGCCACGCTCGAATCCGGCGGTGTACGTCCACGCGTTTGATGACATCCGCAAACTGTTCGCCGCCAGTCCCGAGGCCAGGGCGCTTGAGTTGCCGGCCGGGGCGTTCAGCTTCAACTCGGCGCAGGGGCAGTGCGGCTACTGCCGTGGCACTGGTTTTGAGAAAATCGAGATGCAGTTCTTGAGTGATGTGTTCATCAAGTGCCCCGAGTGCAACGGACGCCGCTACCGCGACCACGTGCTCGAGGCCAGGCTCAAGCCGCCCTTGGCCAAGCGCTTGGCTTGGAACATTGCCGACCTACTCGACGCCACCGCCGATGAGGTGATCCTGTTTCTTGACGCCTATCCCGACTCGCGAACGGCAGCCAAAGCGCGGACCAAGCTACAGTTGCTCAGCGACGTCGGCTTGGGCTATTTGCGGCTTGGCCAACCGGTGAACACGCTCTCCGGCGGAGAGAGCCAGCGGCTCAAGCTCGTCCGCAGCCTCGCCGAGGCGCAGGGCAAGCGAACCGCCACCGGACCGACGCTGTACCTCTTTGACGAGCCGACGACCGGTTTGCACTTTGACGACATTCGACTCCTAGCCAAGGTGCTGCATCGCCTGGTGGACGAAGGCCACTCGGTGCTGGTGGTGGAGCACAACCTCGACCTCATCCGCCAGGCCGACTGGATTATCGATCTCGGCCCCGATGCAGGTGACGAGGGCGGCCAACTTATCGCCCAAGGTCCACCACCCACCCTCGCAAAAAACAAACAATCCCACACCGCCAAAGCCTTGCGCGACAGGTGATCTCTCATCATCATTTTCGACGTTCGCATGAACCGGTTTTTTTTATTTGGATGCTTTCTTGTTGCAGCCGCTGCGACGGCGGCGGATTGGACGCAGTGGCGCGGGAGTCAGCGCAACGGCCTCGTCTCCGGCGGTGTACCGTTGCTCGACGCCTGGCCTGAGGATGGGCCGAACCTGCTGTGGCGTAGTGAAACCATTCCCAGCGGTGACGATGGCGGACACGGCAGCTTGGTGGTGGCTGACGGGAAGGTGTATATCAGTCTTGTTTGGCAAGACGATCAGCCGTCGGAGAACCGCGAGATCAACGAACTGATTATGCGCAAGCTGGGCCATCGCAGCCTGGCGTTGCCGGAGCCGCTGATCGAAAAAATGGAGAAAGATCGTCTGTCTCTTGGTCCCCGGTTGCGCGGCCGGCGACTGACCGAGTGGGCTGAAAAATGGGTCGCCGACAATCTGGATAAAGACCAAACCAAGCGGGTTGGCAGTTGGATCATTAGTCGGTTTAAAAAGGGAAAGGCAGCTATTCCGTATGCAGATCTTCGCACTTTG
>CAJWPV010000350.1 GCA_913045395.1 uncultured Verrucomicrobiota bacterium
AGGCCGTGTTTGGGCTTGGCCACAGGTCGGGGATTGCCTATTTTTCCGCCCGTGATTCATCTTTTTCGCATCCCATCGAGCTGTGTCATTGCGGCCGCTTTCTCCGTTTCCGCGCTTATCCAAGCGGACAACATCAAGCTGACCGGCAAGCCATACATCGACATGAATTACGGCCCGTACCTGAGCGCCTCGATCGAGGTGGCCCCGGGTAACATCGCCTATAAGGGCATCGCGATCCGCCTCGACGAGGGTCCGGGTGGCGTGTCCAAGGGCAGCGAGTTTGTGGTGTTCGAGACCGACACACTGCGGATGACGGCGGCGTGGAGCGGCGACAAGTTCATCGACTGGCGAAGCATTGTTTACGACGGCAGCCACGGCACTCATCCGAAGCTTGTCGGCGAACGTCTCTTCACCAACCCGGTCGCACCTGGCTGGGCCAAGCCGGGCACGGATAGTTTTGAAGATCCCCGCCTGCGCGGCCTCGACAAAAAACCCTATGGCCCGCTCCCGCGCGAATGGGGACAGTGGCAAGGGCTCGGCCTGCATGGCAACCGTGTTTTCCTTCACTACAAAGTCGGCGGCAGACACGTGCTGGAAACACCAGCTCTCAAAAAAATCAACGGTATCAAAGCGGTTGTCCGCATATTGAATATTGAAGAGCGTGACAGTGATTTGGTTATGCAAATCGCCAAGGGCGAAGGCAAGGCCTCGATCAAAACCGTTGACGGCAAATCGGTTGCGGCATTCGCGAATGGCCTGACAGTGGGTATAGCAACCGACGCCAACGGAGCCAAGTTCGTTGCCACTGATGACGGGCACTTGCGCTTGTCGATTCCGGCTGGTGATGCGCTTGGATTCAACTTGGCCATGGCGAAAGTCAGCAGTGTTGCTTTGGGTTCATTTGCCAAACTGCTCGATGAACTGGGCGAAGCAGAAAAGCTGCTCGAAACCTTTCAACAAGGCAGCAGCCGTCACTGGACGGAGACCATTAAAACCAAGCCGCGCCGCATGGGCAAACCAGGCGCATTCGTGACCGAAGTCATCACATCACCTGACAAAAACCCGTACCGCTCGTGGATGCGCCTGGGCGGTTTTGATTTTTTCGATGGTGGCAACCGTGCTGCGGTTTGCACTTGGATGGGTGACGTCTGGATCGTCGATGGCATCAACAGCAACCCGCAGGAGTTTACGTGGACCCGCATCGCGACCGGCATGTTCCAGCCGCTTGGCTTGAAAATTGTCGAGGGCAAAATCTTCGTGACCTGCCGCGACCAGATTACTCTGCTCGCTGATACCAATGACGACGGGGAGACAGACTACTACAAGGCGTTTAACCACGACGCGCAGGTGACGGAGCATTTCCACGAATTTGCTATGGATCTGCAGACCGATGCCTACGGCAGTTTCTATTACACCAAGGCGGCGCGCCACGCCAAAACCGCGCTCGTCCCGCAACACGGCACGCTGGTCAGGGTTTCGCCGGACGGCAAAACCTCCGAGATCATCGCCAGCGGTTTCCGCGCGCCGAACGGCGTGTGCGTAAATCCTGACGGCACATTTTACGTGAGCGATCAGGAGGGCCACTGGACGCCGAAGAACGAGATTAATCTCATCGAAAAAGGCAAATTCTACGGCAATCTCATGGGCTATCACAAGGGCCTGACCGAGGCCGACATCACCTTGCCGATGGTCTGGATGCACAACGACTTCGACCGTTCGCCCGCCGAGCAGCTTTGGGTCAACAGCGACAAGTGGGGAGGACTCGGCGGCCAACTCATCAATCTCTCCTACGGGACCGGTTATGTGTACGTGGTGATGGAGGAAAAAGTGAACGGCCGCTCCCAGGGCGGCGTGGTGCGCATCCCGGACTTTGATTTCCCGACCGGTGTGATGCGCGGCCGCTTCCATCCCGGCGACGGCCAACTCTACGCCTGCGGCCTGTTCGGCTGGGCCGGCAACAAGACGCGCCCGGGCGGTTTCTACCGCCTCAAGCACACCGGCAAACCGGTTCACCTCCCAGTGGCCATCCACGCAACGAAGGACGGCATCTCGCTGACGTTCACAAACGAACTCGACGCGAAGACCGCAGCTGATCCGGATAACTATTCCGTCCATCGCTGGGGCTACAAGCGCACGCGCAACTACGGTTCGCGTGACTACAAGGCCGACGGCAGCCAAGGCCGCGATCGCGTCGAGGTCGCCAGTGTGAAACTGTCAGCCGACAAGAAATCGGTGCTACTGCGAATCGCCGACATGAAGCCAACCATGCAGATGCAGATCCAATACAAGATTGATGCAGCAGACGGCGCCTACCTTTCCCACCGCATCCAAAACACCATCCACGCGATAGGCAATAACGGCCCATTCGCCCGGGAATAAAACCAAGCGCTCGGCCAAGCGCTTGACGGGGCCAAGCCAAGGCCGTTATAGTTTCCGGCCATGAGAGGAGGCTTGGAGGCAAATAATTTCCTGGTACCGATGGTCGTCGAGCAGACCGGCCGCGGCGAACGCGGCTACGACATTTACTCGCGGCTGTTGGTGGATCGCATCGTGTTCATTGGCACGCCAATCGATGATACGATCTCAAACCTGGTGATTGCCCAGTTGTTGTTCCTAC
>CAJWPV010000351.1 GCA_913045395.1 uncultured Verrucomicrobiota bacterium
TACAGTAGCAGGATCGATCTCGACAAATGGCAGCGGCTCCGCGTCTTCGGCCTTGGCCAGCGTGTCGCCGATGTCCACTTCGTCAAACCCGGCCAAGCCGGCGATATCTCCCGCCGTGGCCTTGCTAACGTCATTCGTTTGCAGGCCTGAAAACTGTTTCAGCTTGATAATCTTCACCCGCTGCTGGGTGCCGTTGCGGCCCAACACATTGACCATGTCGCCCTGCTGTACGTCACCGGATAAAATCCGGCCGATGGCTAGGCGGCCGACATAATTATCCCAATCAATGTTGCTGACCAACATGCGAAATGGAGCGTCCTCTATCACCGGCGGCGGCACACGCTCGACGATGGTCTCGAACAGATCATTCATGTCCTTGCGTGGCCCGTCGAGTTTGTGATCCGCAAAAGCCAGTTTGGCGCTGCCGTAGAGGAACGGCGCATTGAATTGGTCGTCGTCCGCGCCCAACTCGAGGAACAACTCCAGCACCTTGTCGTGAACCCACTGTGGCCGGGCAGTATCGCGATCGATCTTGTTGACCACGCAGATCGTCTTGAGGCCGTGGCCAAGCGCCTTGCGCAGCACCCAGCGCGTCTGCGCCTGAGGGCCGCTTACAGCATCGGTCAGCAGCAGCACGCCGTCCACCATCTTCATGACCCGCTCCACCTCGCCGCCAAAGTCGGCATGGCCGGGCGTGTCGACGATGTTAATAGTGTAACCATTCCACTTGATGGCCGCATTCTTGGCCTTGATGGTGATGCCCTTTTCGCGTTCGAGATCCATCGAGTCCATGACCCGCTCGACAACAATCTGGTTGTCACGAAACGTGCCACTCTGCTGCAGCAACTCATCCACGAGCGTGGTCTTGCCATGATCCACGTGCGCGATAATCGCTATATTTCGAATATGGTCTGCTTTCACTAAAACATGCGGAGGGAAGAAAATCGTGTGCTATCAAAGAAAACGCCCAATCCGATCACCCGAAGTGGTGGCGACTAAAAAACGTTATTGGTATCTCCGGTATGGGTTGGCCCAGAACTCCCCGCGCGCTCAGACAGATACAGAATCTGCCCACTATTTTCAAGCAAAGGTTTTCACAACTCGTCCGGCCAAGCACCTGGCCAAGCGAGATAAACGCCATGCCGGAATCAAACGTCCCACTCGCCGCGGTAATCGCGGGTCAACCACTTAGGGTCACCACCCTTGGCGAAGGTGTTCTTCTTCGGGTTCCACTTGATCGCCGCGTGGTTGTAGTAGGTTTGGTTGAGCAGATGGCAGGCGATTGCTGTCCGCGCGCCAATGATCTCATGCGTACAAGACTTCTTGCGGGTACGCATCGAGTTGAGGAAATCCGGAATGTGGCTATTGCTGCGGTACAGCTTCACCTTGGCGTCCTTGAGGTACTCGGACTCCATCTTGTCGAGTTCCCTGCCGAGATTGACGTTCCTGTCGCCGCCTGTCCGGCCGGCGATTAACTTCTCCCCTAGCCAAAGGCCGATCCGACCGCGGTGACACTCCACGCGGCCCTCGGTGCCGTAGAAACTCGAGCCCATCCCTGTACCGTGCATCAACGGGACATCACCTGCGTAAACCAGCTGCGCGCCCTTCATCGCCTTGGGGTTCTCTGCCGGGATCGTGGCCACCGGGCCACTGTCGTCCACACCCAGGCCCCATTGGACGATGTCGATCATGTGGGCGCCCCAGTCACAAACCATGCCACCGCCGTATTCCTTGTAGTTACGCCAATGCGGGAAATGACCGTGCACGCCGCGTGGACTGAGCACGGAACTGTAGCCGCGCATCGGGCCGGGGCCGACCCACTTGTTCCAGTCGAGGCCCGGCTCCATCTTCTCCGTCGGCAGATCGCAAGGCACACCCGGAGGACCGACGTTGACGGCGGTGCGCTCGACCTTGCCGATGACACCGTTACGCACCAGCTCGCAAGCCACGCGAAACTCGCGCGAGGAACGCTGCATGGATCCGGTCTGCAAAATGGCCTTGTTCTTCTTCACCGCCTTCATCACCTCGACCGACTCGTGGACGTTGTGGGTGAGCGGTTTCTCGCAATATACATCCTTGCCGGAGTTCACCGCGGCGATGGTTTGGATGGCGTGCCATTGGTCCGGTGTGGCAATGCTAACAGCATCGATGTCATCACGGGCAATCAGCTCACGAAAATCGATATAGGGCTTACAGTCCTCGTTTTGGTAACGCTTGTTGGCACGGTCGCGAGCGGCGTTCCGGCGGGTGGTATCGCAGTCCGAAACGGCCACACAGACAACGTTCTTGTCCCCCATGAACCGGTTTTGTAAACCGCGATTCTGGATGCCCATGCCAATAAAACCCACGGCAATCTTGTCATTGGGCTTGATGTCGGCCGACCAGATGCCGGAGGGCAGGATGAATGGCGCACTGGCAACCGCGGTGGACTGGAGGAAGCGACGTCTTGAAACAGAATGGGACTTCATGCGAGGAATTTAACTAAGCTCCCCCAGTTGAAAAGCATTTTTTCTGGAAATGCAGCCTGAAAAATTGCCATATTTAGCACTTGAAATCATGCACCGAGCCGCTATCGCTACCACAAGGCCTGTGAAACAACTACTCAT
>CAJWPV010000352.1 GCA_913045395.1 uncultured Verrucomicrobiota bacterium
CGTGCCGATGTGTTCGTAATAGTCGGCGACACAACTCAACACCTTGGGCATACTTTGGCTTTCCTGGCCAAGCACCAACAGCCGCTTATAGGTGTCCGGCAGATCGAGCCCCTCGACCGCCTGCTCAACGGCCTGTCCCTTCTCGAGACGCTCGCCGAGTTGGCCAAGCTGATCCTTTAACCGGCCGCTGCTCATCGACTCGGTCATCTTTTTCAGCCCGGCCTCGAGCGGGATGCCGGACTTGAGCATCCCGGCCAATTGCCGGTTTACGAAGGCAAGTTCCTCAGTGTTCATAGGTGCAAGTGTCGATTAATTTCAGCCTCGGTCGTCAGCGCTTGGCCAAGCAGATTCTCGCGCGATTGCTCGAATGACAGGCCCGGCTCGAGCTTGGCCAATTGCTTGGCCTCGATCGCTCCTTGGTTGGCTTCGTCGAGACGCAACATTTCCAAAAATGGCACCCTCCCGCGTAGGCCGGAGCCGAAGCAGGCCGTGCAGCCTTTGCCGGAGCAATCCGCGCATAACTTGCGCACCAGCCGCTGATTGAGGATCAGCCGCAACTGGCTGGCCACGAGGTTGGAGTCGTCTGAAAGAGCGTTCAGTCGTTCGACCACTCCCCGGCACGAGCCGGCGTGCAGCGTCGCAATGACCAGGTGGCCGGTCATTGATGCGCGCAGGGCGATCGCCGCGGTTTCCTCGTCACGAATCTCGCCAATCACCAGCACCTGCGGATCCTGCCGCAGCAGATGCTTGAGCGCCTTGGCAAATGTCAGCCCGCGCTCGAGGTCGATCTCAGTCTGCATGATGCCGGGGATGACGCGCTCGACCGGGTCCTCCACCGTGATCACGTGGCAGGAATCGATCTCGAGCAGCCGCTGTAGCAGCGCGTAAATCGTTGTGGTCTTGCCGCTGCCGGCCGGGCCGGTCAGCAGGATCATGCCGGCGCGGATGCCCAGTTGTTGTTCCAGCGCCTCGCGCACATCGGTGGAAAACCCCAGTTGATTGAGCGCCAATTGGTGCTCCTCATAAAAGAGGCGCAGCACCAGCTTCTCGCCGGTCACAGTCGGGTAGGTGGAGACACGGACATCGCTGGCCAGACCCACCTCGTCGGCGGCAATCCGGCCGTCCTGTGGCAGCGACTCGACGTAGGTCTTGAGCTTGGACAGGTACTTGACTCGGCCGAGAATCAGCTTGGCCGCCTCGGCCGGGAGCGTGCCGACATGGGTGAGCACACCGTCGAGCCGGAATTGCACGCGGCACCCTTCGCGGTCCATGTGCAGATGCACGTCACTGGCCTGATGCCGGGTGGCAAACTGCAAAAGCCACTCGACTGCCGCGGTTGCGTCCTGGCCCTCCAGTGGTGGCGCCCAGTCAAGGGCTTGGGCTTTTGAATCCAGTTGCATTGTGAACAGAAGGTAAGCCCTTTTGTAGGCTATGTGTCAATTACGGAAAACAAATCGTGATTATCAACGAGCGATCTCTTCTGCCAGGTCGTCGGCCGGGTAGGTCCAGATCTCGGCGAGTGTGGGATGGTAGTGCGGCATGGCGGCCAGCTCGGCAACGGTCATGCGCTTGGCCATGGCGGTGACAATCTCATGGATCAACTCGCCGCCCATCGGGCCGACGCACGCGCCGCCGAGGATTTCACCCGACCCGGGATCACACAGTAGTTTCACGAAGCCGTGCATGGCGTCCATGATGATCGATTTGCCGTGATCGTTGAACGGGTAACTTGCGGTGAGGTACGGGATACCCTGTGCCTTGGCCGTCTTTTCGGTGAGACCAACGGTGGCAGCCTGTGGGTCGGTGAACACCACACTGATGAGCATCCGATAATCCATCGGGCGCGGCTTGTCCGGGTGCAGGATATTGTGCGCGGCGATTTCGCCCTGTTGCACGGCAAGGTGCACGATCTCATGCGGCCCGGTGCAGTCGCCCCCGGCGAAAACGTGCGGCGCGCTGGTTCGCATGTGGGCGTCGCAGATGATGCGGCCGTGCTCGGTCTCGATGCCGGCGTTCTCGAGAGCGAGTGAGTCGGTGTTCGGCGAGCGGCCCAGCCCGTGGAACACTGCCTCGGCGTGGACTTCGTGTTGCCCGCCGTCGTGCTCGTACACGATCACTTTTTCGTTGCCGTCCTGCCGCGCGTCGATAAGAGAGCAGCCGGTGTGGACGGTGATCCCCTCATCGCGAAAGGCGGCTTCAACTTCGCCGGCGACGTCGTCGTCACACGCCTTGAGAATGTGCGGGCTGCGCTGGAGCAGCGTCACCCTGGTATCGAATCGCGCAAAAAACTGGGCGAACTCCACCGCCACCGCGCCGCCGCCGAGCACGATGATCGACTGGGGCAACGACTCGAGCCGGAGGGCGTCGTCGCTGCTCATGCAGCCGAGCTTGGCTAAGCCGGGCATCGACAGGTCGGCGACTCGCGAGCCGGTGGAAATCATGATATGGCCGGCGGTGACTGTTTGGCCGTTGTCCAACTCAAGCGTGTGCGGATCACGAAACCTGGCCAGGGCGCGGATCAGCTCGAAGCGACCGTCCTGCAGTTGGCTACGCCGGTAGCTGGCGAACTCCTCAACCATTGCCGCCTTACGCCGCATCACCGCCG
>CAJWPV010000353.1 GCA_913045395.1 uncultured Verrucomicrobiota bacterium
TCCTCGCCCGCGCGCCCGCGAAACGCCTTTGTTGCCGTGCCCTATCGCGGAGCCTGGTTTTACCTGGCCGACAACGATCTGGAGAGTAAAAGCACCTTCATGCTGCTGACACAGCTTTTCAACCTTCAGGCCGGTCAAATCAAGACCCTCGTCCCGGCGCTCACCATTGGCGTGGGAGGGTAATCATTTCACAAACACAAATTTTACAGTCCATAGGTATTTGAAAGGGCCTGAAGTGTTTCCAAACAACAATGACCCGATCAAACTCCAACATGCATGCCATCATTGAAAAAATTCAGCGGATCTTTAACGAACGAGGTGCCAATCAATACGGCACAGAAGCCGTCACCCAACTTGAACATGCCTTGCAAAGCGGGGAGCTTGCTGAGGCGTCGAGCGCACCACAAAGCCTCGTGATTGCCTCCATGTTGCATGATATCGGGCATATCTTTCATGGATCAGAGTTGCCCGGTAACTACGAGGACAACTTGGACGACAAGCATGAGTTTGTTGCCAATGCCTGGTTGAAGGAACACTTTGGGCCAGAGGTCGCCGATCCCATCCGCTTGCATGTGGCGGCCAAGCGCTACCTATGCACCAGACAGCCGAGTTATGAAGACGCCTTGTCTCCGACCTCCCGCAAGAGTTATCACGATCAGGGCGGCCCAATGAGCCCTGAGGAGATAACTTCATTCGAGAGCGAACCCCATTACAGGGAGGCATTGGAACTCCGCAGGTGGGACGATTTGGCCAAGGAGACAGAAAAGGAGACACCTTCGCTGCAACATTTTCTGCCAGCCTTGGAATCGTGCCTCAATTGAAAGCTGAAGGAGCCAAGTAAGGCTATTTTACTTCACCTTCCCATAGCGGCTTTAGATCGTCATCATCCAACGCCATAAGCTTAATCTGTTGCGCATTCCCAACCTCGTATGAGTTGCCCAGATGCTCTTTAGCGGCATCCAGTTGGGTGCAGTAACACGCCAGGTTGTAATGAATCGACCACTCGGTCGAAAACAGCTTGGCTGCTTCATCCAGCAAAAGCTTGGCTTTCTCAATGCCGCCGCCGCTTGTCCGTCGAAGTGAGTAGGCTGGATTCGGTGTCGCTCAAAACTGGTGTGTGAAGGCCAGTTGCACGATGCCCCAATCGCGCCCGCGGTACAGATTGTGGAACGGCTCGGTGTATGGGCCAAGCGCACCGTAACGGGTGAAGTACGGGCCACCAGAAAGTTTCACCGCCGAGTTCGCGCCCTGCCACCGGATACCCAAGCCAATGTGCCACGTCTCCAATTCCGGCGCGGCACTTGAGAGTAGCAGCGAGTCGTCGATCTCGCCGGTGTCGGTGTACCAACGGCCGGTCAGGCTGAAGTACCATTGCTCATCGATGTCCATCTCAAGCGTTTCATCGACGAACCAAGCCTCGAACCGCGGGGCTTCCTCCGAATAACCCACCGTCGAACGCAGCACCCAACTCTCAGCCAACGCCCAGTTGAGCGACGCCTGGCCGCCGTAGCGCAATTCGCGTCCGGTGGTGTCCGTGACGAGTCCCACCACCTGGCTGCGTAACGAAGGGGTGAGGATATTTTCGAGCGTCACGCTAGCAGTATGGGTATCGAGTTCGTCGCGTCCCTTGGCCAACGGCTCGAACGGTTTCTTCTCGTAGCCGGGAGCGATCTCGTCTTTCTGCCAGGCATAGTCAACCTGCAGAAAACCGGTCGTCGGCGCGTACTCCCAACGCAAGCCAACGCCAACGTTGACACCCCACGGCTCGGCCTCGATATAGCCGCTCGGATATTCCTGGCGATAAAACTCATTCAGCCAAAGCGAACGATAATCCTGATACCCATCATAGCCGCCAAGCGCACCGTTCAAAGTGAGCGAAGGCCAATCGGCGAACGTGTGACGTATCGTCTCCTGCAGCGTGTGACGGCTCTCGGAGATATTCGCCGGTTGCCGCCAAAAAACAAATGCCTCCTCCGCCGGGTCGTAATCGAGACCAATCGTGCTGTAACTGTACGAGGTCCGAAACTCAGTAACACCACGAGTGAAAACATGAGTCGCCGTCGTGTCGGTCAGAAAAATGTCATTCGACCAAAGCCCGTCCGTGCCAATCTCAAGCCCGTGCGCTGACGGTATGGCTACGTCCGGGGTAGGTTTATCCAACGGACGGATTGCCTGCGGATCATCCGGCCGAATCGAATCGATGACCTCTCGCACTTTTTCATACCCCTCGTAGCCGGCGTGTGAGTAGGAAATTTTCCAAATGCTCTCCCCTGTCGCCTTCGTGAGCACCACGACATACGGGATGCCCCGACCATTCAGCGACTGGTAAACTTTGCCATCGACATCATCGAGCACGAGGTTCACACCGGTTTGCTTGATGTACTGCCGGGTTTTTGCATCGCGCCCCTGCTCGATGTTCATCGAGACCACCTGTACCTGGAAGCCGCCAGCATTGCCGCCCTTGGCCGCGTAAAAATTCTGCACATGTTCCTCCAGTTCGCTCGAAACTTTACGGCAAGGCACGCACCAGTACGCAAAGAAATCGAGGACAACAATACAGCCGGCAAAGTCATCCAGTTTTACCGACTCATCGCTTCCAA
>CAJWPV010000354.1 GCA_913045395.1 uncultured Verrucomicrobiota bacterium
CCAACTGGGCAATAACGATGTTCCGCGCCTCGATCCACTGAATTCTGCTAACAGCTTCCCCATCCAGTTGGCCGTACAATCCACTCTCTGATTGGGGCCCTCGGCCGAAGATACGGTCCTCGGCATCTGGAGTGAACAGGATGACAAAACCAATAATCACTGGGATGGCGATTATTCCAAACAACCACTTCTGTTTATTCCGGATTTTCTGAAAATCTATCATGTTCCTGTAAAAAAGGACGCGAAAAGTACTCCTTCCAGCAGTGAAGGGTCAAACGGAAAAGGGATTATTTTGAGCCAATTTGTCCCATCGGGTTGCAACGTGCTTGGTCAAGCGTAAGACTCCCGGCACGAATGCGGATCATCGGAGGCACATCAGCCGGTGCAAGACTCAAGGTACCAGGCGGGCTGGGTGTGCGCCCCACGCCTGACAAGGTGCGCCTGGCCATTTTCAACAGTCTCGCCGGTTTTGCCGAAGGAACGCGGGTGCTGGAGGTCTTCGCCGGCACCGGCGCGCTTGGCCTCGAGTGCCTCAGTCGTGGAGCGGCGGCGGCCACGTTTGTTGAGTTGTCCGCAAGGCACACTCACATCATGCAGGCTAACGCCAAATCAATCGCCATCCCGCCTGGCCAAGCGAGGTTCATAATCAAGGATGCCTTCGTCGCGCTTGGCCAATTGCGTGGCAACGAGGCTAGCTTCGGCCTCATCATGGCCGACCCGCCCTACGGCGACAAAAATGTCAGGAAACGATCCGAGTCCTTTGCCCAGCGGATGCTCGACGATGAAAACCTACCGGCACTACTCGAGCCAGGTGGCCTGTTCGTCCTTGGGCACACGAAGCGTGACACGCTGGAAATCCCCGCACCGTGGGTTTTGAAAAACACCCTCAAGCACGGGGATACTCACATCGAAATTCTCCACTTGCCATAAGGCCTAAGGCGAAAACAAAACGAGCAGTCTTGCAATGCGCGGCAATACGTCAAACTATCCGTGCCCGTGATGAGCGAGACAGCCCTGTTACCCGAACCAAAATTCCTCCCGGAACTGCACCCCACCTACCGGCCGGCGATCCAGGCCAACCAAGCATTCAGGGATAGCGCACGTGAAACCAACTCGGCGGTTGATGTGGGAATCGCCCTGGAGCAGGATGACGGTTCAGTGTTTCACCATCGCACGGTGCTTTTTCCATCCGATCACGGATTGGCTGGGAACAATTTTCGTCATGTCGAGCGCATCATAAAGTTTTTACTATGGCAGCGCGGTGGCTGGAAAATCCACCTGAGCGGGGCTGACGATCTCGTGCCGCAGTTGCAAGATTACTACCGGACAAACACTTTCGGGAAATTCGATGATGACGTGATCGGCGTAAAGAATAACGGCCACTCAATCGAGGTCACAGGCTGCGCTGAATTGCCCAGGGAACATTCTGAGGCACGTGCGATCGGCCGCAACCTAAACGGATGCCGAATAGGCTTTGACCTTGGTGGTAGTGATCGGAAAGCCGCCGCGGTTGTCGACGGCGAAGTGAAGTTCAGTGAGGAAATAGAATGGGACCCCTATTTCGAACCAGATCCGGACTACCATTACCAAGGTATCATAAACTCACTCAAGCGCGCCGCCGAGCACCTGCCCCGCGTGGACGCCATCGGAGGCAGTGCCGCCGGTTGCTACTCTCACAACCGCGTGACGTGGGCCTCGCTCTTTCGCGGTGTAGAGCCAAAGCTGTTCGACGAGAAAGTGCGGGACATGTTCATCAACATCGGCCGGGAATGGAATGTGCCACTCGAGGTACTCAACGACGGCGAAGTCACCGCGTTGGCCGGTTCGATGGCCATGGGTAAAAACGGTGTGCTCGGCATCGCTATGGGCACCAGCCAAGGCGGCGGCTATATCGACATGAACGGCAACATCACCACTTGGCTGAGTGAGCTCGCGTTTGCGCCGGTGGATATGCACCCAAACGCGCCGGCCGATGAATGGAGCGGCGACCTTGGCTGCGGCGCGCAGTACTTCTCACAGCAGGCAGTGGGCCGCCTGCTGCCGGCCTCCGGCATCGACTACGACAGCACGCTGAAACTGCCGGAGCAGTTGAAGATCGTGCAGGCGCTCATGGAACAGGGCGATGAGCGGGCGCTGAAGATTTACGATGCCATCGGCATTTATCTTGGCTACTCGCTGGCGCATTACGCGGAGTTTTATGACTACGAGTACGTGCTGCTACTTGGCCGCGTCACCACCGGCCCCGGCGGCGAGCACATCATCGAACGCTCCAAGGAGGTAATGGAGGCCGAGTTCCCCGACTTGGCTAAGCGCGTCAAGTTCCACATTCCGGACGAGACCGAGAAACGCCACGGCCAGGCCATCGCCGCCGCAAGCCTGCCAAGGATTGGTTAGAACTACTCTGCCTTGGTGCGGCTTTTAAGGAAGCTCTTCAGCACCTCCTGGTTTTTTTCAAAAAACGAGGCCAAATCCTCGAGAGCGCGGACCGTGTCGCGGCTCAGGTGATGCTCAATCCCTTCAATGTCCCGGCGCTGCGTTTCGCTGTCCAACTCGAGCAGGGAGAAAAACCGTGACAAGGTGGCGTGCCGCCGCTGAATCC
>CAJWPV010000355.1 GCA_913045395.1 uncultured Verrucomicrobiota bacterium
CCTTGACGTCCTCAAGCTTGAAGGGCTTGATGATTGCGTCGATTTTTTTCATGGGTTGCTGGTGCGGTAATTGGTTGCAGGCCGACAACCGTAGACGTCGCCGCGATTTCTGACAACAGCATTTTCATTTTTTTTTTACAGTCAACATTGAAACAGGCTTGACACGAATTTGAATCTGTTGGCGGGAACCCTGGCAGCGCCGCCCGTTTCAGTCCCCGAACAACTGGTCGAACGTACCCTTGGCTTCCTCGGCCCTCTTGTTTGTGCCACTACTCCCGCCCCAGTCGCGCAACGCGAAGTCGAAGTACTCGCAGAAGTTGGACCGGTTTTTTTCCGTCACCGGCTCGGCGCGTCGCTCGCGGCATTGGTACGCTACGCTGCGGTCGTGGAAAACGCAGTTGAGGCAGACGCGTAGGTCCTCGTTGCAGCCGTGGCAGCTTTCACTGCGGCCGGGCTGCCCGTCTAGTTCCCATTCCCTCCCGCAGTTGTGGCAATGCCGGTTCATCGTCGCGGATTACCTGCCGGCCGCTTGGTTGGGCTTGGCCTCGGCATCCGCCACCTGGCCAAGCGCCTGGCGGATTTGTTTGGCGGTGTTGGCCCCGGTGAGGCCGTGTTTGTCACGCAAATAGTCGACCGATGAAGCATGCTCGATGAATTGGTCCGGCCAGCCGATGCACACCACCGGCGTGTTGATGCCACATTCGGCTAGGTGGTCACGCACGATGCCGCCGTAGCCGCCCCGAAGCACGTGATCCTCGATGGTGACGACCACCTCTGCGGCCTCTGCGAAAAACTCGGTGGTGCCTCCGTCGATCGGCTTGGTGAAACGGGGGTTGATGATCGCGGCATCGATGTTTTCCGCGCCCAGTTTCCCGATGGCCGCGTTAGCGATGGCGCGCATCGGGCCAAGGGCAAAGAAGGCGACCCTCGGTTTTTCGTTGTTGGAAAAGTTTTGTAGCACCTCGGCCTTGCCGATCTCGATTAGCGCCGGCTGGTTCTTCACCTCGACGCCTTCGCCGTTACCGCGCGGGTAGCGGATGAAGGCCGGCTGGTTCTGATGCGTGGCGGTGAACATCATGTCAGCCAACTCGTCCTCGTTGCTGGGCGCCATGGCGATGATGCCGGGCACGCAGTTAAGATAGGCGATGTCGAACAATCCGTGGTGCGTCGGCCCGTCGTTGGCCGAGAGGCCGGCACGATCCATGCAGAAGGTCACCGGCAGGTTTTGCAGTGCGACGTCGTGCACGATCATGTCGTACGCGCGCTGCAGGAATGTCGAGTAAATGGCGCACACCGGTCGGTGGCCCATCGAGGCCATGCCGGCGGCGAACAGCACCGCGTGCTCCTCGGCGATACCGACGTCGAAGTAGCGTTCCGGCATCGCTTTCTCCAGCGTCCCGAGGCCGGTGCCGCTGGGCATCGCGGCGGTGATGCCGACTACTGAGGTGTCCTTTTGGCAGATTTTGACCATGGTTTGACCAAAAACATCCTGATATTTTGGTGGTGTGCTGGGCTTGGGGGGGAGGCTCTCGCCGGTGTCCGGGTTGTACGGGCCGGTACCATGGAACTTTTCGGGGTGCTTGAGGGCTGCTTTGAAGCCTTTCCCCTTCTTGGTGATGACATGGATGACGATAGGCTGATCGCATGTCTTGGCGAACTCGAGCGTCTCGACCAGCAGCGGCAGATCATGCCCGTCGATCGGGCCAAGGTAGCGGATGCCAAATTCCTCGAACACCAGGCTGCTGCCAAAGCCGCCGCGGCCGTCGCTGTCTAGCGTCTCCTCGTTATGCTCCAGCGCCACCTGGGTGACGGTACCCTTGAGGGCTTCCTGCCCCTTAAGACCGAGCCGTAGCGCCAGCTTGCCGGTGGGCATCTTGGCGATGAACTTCTGCAAATCGCGGGTGATCCTGTTGTAGCCCGGGTTGGTGATCAGTTTGTTGAGATAGCTGGAAATGGCGCCAACGTTTTTGGCAATCGACCATTCGTTGTCGTTGAGGATGCCGATGAACTTTTTCGTCGTTTGAGCGATGTTGTTGAGTGCCTCGAATGAGATGCCATTGGTCAGCGCCGCATCGCCGAAGACGCAGACGACGTTTTCATTGCTCCCTTGCCGGTCGCGCGCGGCGGCCATGCCTAAAGCCGCCGATAAGGCCGTGCCGGCGTGGCCGGCGCCGTAGCAGTCGTGCTCGCTCTCTGTGCGAAGCGCGAAGCCGTTCAGGCCGTCCGTGGTGCGGATGGTTCGGAAACGATCCTTCCGGCCGGTGAGCAGCTTGTGCACGTACGACTGATGGCTGACGTCCCACACGAACTTGTCCTTTGGCGTTTCGAAAACCCGATGCAAGGCCACCGTCAGTTCCACCACGCCGAGGTTCGGCCCGAGGTGTCCGCCGTGATTGGCCAGGCCGCGGATCAATTCCTCGCGCAATTCCTCCGCCAGTTTCTCGAGCTGCTTCACCGTCAGTTTTTTGACGTGAGCCGGGTGGTCCACCATGTCGAGGTAGCGGTTGGGCGTCTCGGTTTTTGCCATGTTAAAATTCGATTGAGTTGTCGTCGACTAGTTCGTCCTCGCCGTCGGCGTTGGGTTGTAGTTTTTG